>USKN01000020.1 GCA_900555295.1 uncultured Eubacteriales bacterium | reverse complement strand
AATCAACAGAATTTATGTATGTTTTTTTTACGGTAATGCTTGTGGTGTTTTGCAGAGTATCGGCATAATCGGGGTTTGCTTGTGCAAAATAATCAAAATTGACGGTCGATTGATTGTATACCATATTGTTTTTTGCCGAATACATAATTACTGAGTTAAAATTACTTTCGTTAATTGAAAAAGTTTTTTCAAGCGATTGAATTTCAAAGTTAAATTTTTGCGTTTCTATAAAATTATTAAAACCTATGGAAAAAAATTGGTTTACATAGCTGTTTGAATAAATAAGCGCCATATTGGCATTAACCTGTTCAAATATTTTGTCGGAAATCGATGTTAATGTGTTAAATTGATTGCTGTTGTCTCTTTCATAGCTCCGATTAATTGAGTTGCAATATACACTTGTAAAAATTGAAACAGTTAAAAAAACGGGTATAACAATAGAAAAAAACAGCAAAATAAAATTTTTTGCATAAATACTTTTTATTTTATATTTTTTAAGTACCGATAATGTGCTTTTCATAATAATACTCTCTATAATCTTTCTTTAAACAATAAAATTATTTTAATTTGCCGTTTTTTGTGTTTTGCTTTTTAAAATCACTCGGTGTTAAACCCGTGTTGGCTTTAAATATTTTAATAAAATGCGCCGTTGTTTTGTAGCCTATCATTTCACATATTTGGTAAATTTTTAAGTTGGTGGAGATTAACAGTTCTTTGGACTTTTCTATTCTTACGTGCGTTATATATTCGTTAAATGTCATTTTTGTATGCTTTTTTATATATTGGCATAAATAAATTTTGCTTATATACGAATGTTTTGCAACGTCATCGAGTGTAATTTGTTTTGCATAGTTTGATTTTATGTACGATGTAATGTTGTCGATTAATGACGATTTGTTGTAGCAGCTTGAAATTGAATTGGAAACAATTTGTTTGGCATATTCAATTTTTTCTTTGTTTTTTAATTCATTTATTTTTGATATATCTACTTCTTTGTTCCAATACATTTTAAGTATAGGGTTTATTTTATTAATAAAAGTATTTAATTTTTCGTCATATTCTTCAGGGGCAAATTTGGATATTGTTTGAAAAACATTTTCACACGAAGATTTTATTTTATTCCAATCCTCCGAACCCAAACTGTCTATAAATGATTGTTCATATATTTTCATAAGCTCTTTAAGAGATATAACTCTTTGCGATATTACCTGTATAATGTTATTAAACAAAATTTGGTTTTTTATAATAACATTAAGCCCCAAGCTTTTCATATATGATGTAATTTGTTCTTTAATATTCTTTTTAATGTTTGTATTTGCAACCGAACTTTCAAAAACCAAAAAATATTCAATATGTGCCGATGTAAAATTAATAACCGAGCAGTATTTTACAGGAACATTTGTAAGTATTAAAATGTTGCTTGCAATATTGGTTAAATTATCTATTATATGTGTAGATTTGCTTAAATACACTTCGGGGTTGGTTATGTCAAGAGTAAAATACATACATAGATTACTGTATATGTCTATGTCCAAATCAAGTCTTTTTATTTCGCTTTTTATACTTTGTTCATCAGTTTGCGAACCGTAACACAGTCCTCTGAAAAACGCGTCGGTTTCGTACGGGCTGTTTAAATTTTTGCTTGACATATTTACAATTTCGGTATATGCCTTTTTAAGCATTGATATGTATTCGCTTTTTCTGAACGGTTTTGAAATAAAGTCAAAAACATTGTATCTTATTGAAGCTTGGGCATATTCAAATTCGCTGTAACCGCTTAATATTACCACTTTTGCGTTTAAGTTATTTTCGTATACATATTTTGCTATATCAAGCCCTGTTGCTTTTGGCATTCTGATATCGCTTATTATAAGGTCGATTTTATTGTTTTTTATATAATTTATAGCTTCTTCACCGTTAGAAAAAAGGTGTGTAAGATTAAAACCGTAGTCACTGTAATTAACAATTTTTGATAAGTTGTTAAGAAGCATTTCTTCATCTTCAACAATAATTAATTCCAACATTATAATAAAACTCCAATCCGTAAACGTTAGTTCCAACTGAATATACTTTATCATATTAAAATGTTTTTGTCAACAGCATATATTAGTTAATCATAATATTGCGATATTAATATAATAAGATAGTTACATTGAAAAAAATAACGCTTATGATATAATTTTAATATACAATAATACAACGTAGAGGTGGTATGAAAGATGAAACGGCCAAAATTGGGGGCAAGACAGATAGATACAATTGAACTGTGTTTGCTATGTGCACCGGCGGTAATACTTGTGTTTATTTGGTGTTATTTGCCTATGGTGGGAATTATTATTCCTTTTAAAAACTTTAGGTATGATATGGGAGTTTTTGGCAGTGAATGGTGCGGTTTAAAAAACTTTGAGTTTTTCTTTAAATCCGATACCGCGTCAACAATTATAAGAAATTCATTAGGTTTAAATGCACTTTTTATTTTTACAAGTACGGTATGTAATGTGGTGTTTGCCATATTGCTTTATCAAATAACATCAAACAGATGTGTTAAAGTATATCAAACCGTATCTATGCTGCCAAGATTTATAACGTGGGTTATAGCCGCGTATATGCTTTACATATTTTTAGACCCGCAAAAGGGTGTATTTAATAACATTCTCGGTTTTTTTGGTGTAGAAGGCATAGAGTGGTACACCAAGCCTAAATACTGGCCGTCAATTCTTACTCTTTCCAATATATGGAAAGGTACGGGTAACGGAATGATAATTTATTATGCCGCACTTATGGGCATAGACACTCAAATGTATGAGGCAGCGGATTTGGACGGCGCAAGTTCTTTTCAAAAATCGTGGTATATTTCAATACCTGAAATTACACCCATAATTATTACAATGACAATTTTAAGTATAGGAAATATATTCAGAAGTGACTTTACAATGTTTTATCAGCTTACCCGCAACGTATCGCTTTTGTACCCGACAACAGATGTTGTGGATACATATGTGTACAGAGCGCTTCAGCAGGACGGTAACATAAGTATGTCATCGGCAGTAAGTATATTACAATCGATTGTGGGATTTGTTTTAACGGTTACAACAAACTTAATTGTTAAAAAAATAGATCCCGACCAGGCAATGTTTTAATAGGGGGTGAGCAGGTTGAAAAAAAATAACGGCGCTGTTGTTTTGGCGCATACTGTATTTATTTTGTTTGGATTGTGTTGTTTAATACCTATGATTTATTTGGTATCGTCATCAATATCCAACGAACAGGATTTGTTTGTTTACGGTTACAGACTTATTCCAAAATCAATTGATTTTTCGGCATATAAATATTTGCTTCATAATCCGGCTCAAATGCTGTCAGCATATAAGGTTACAATATTTATAACGGTTGTGGGAACATTTTTGGCTTTACTTGTTATGATAATGATTGCATATCCGCTGTCGGTAAGAGATTTTAAATTTAAAAGGCAATTATCGTTTTACTTGTTTTTTACAATGCTGTTCAGCGGCGGTTTGGTTGCCATGTATTTGCTTAATGTACAGTATCTTCATTTAAAAAACAATATTTTGGTATACATATTGCCCGCATTGGTAAGCCCTTGGTACGTGTTTATGCTCCGAAGCTTTTTTGCCGGCATACCTCAATCACTCCGAGAAAGTGCAAAAATAGACGGAGCGAGCGAATTTAAAATACTTTTTCAAATTATAGTTCCCATATCAAAACCCGCCATTGCAACAATTGCATTTATGGAATTAATGATAAAATGGGGCGAATGGTATAACTGTATGCTTTACATTACAAAACCCGGACTTCAAACGGTACAGTATTTACTGCAGGCATTAATGCAACAATCTGAAAAACTTGCACAGGCAGCGGAGGTTGGAGTAAATGCGGGAAATATTCCCACAGAAACGGTAAAATTGGCAATGGCCGTTATTGCGGCGGGTCCTATAATGTTTATATTCCCGTTTTTCCAAAAATATTTTGTAAAAGGAATGACGGTAGGTTCTGTAAAAGGTTAATTATATTATGAAAGGAAGTTGTGAAATGAAAAAAATGAAAAAAACAAAAAGAGTGTTTAAACAGGTTGTATCGCTTGCATTGTGTTTGGTAATAGTGTTTGCAATTACAAGCTGCGGCAAACAAAGCGCAAGTACGGAAAAAGACGGTGTGGTAACATTAAAATGGATTTTCCCCGGTGACAGACAGGCAGACCAAGACGAGGTTTGGGCTGAATTTAACAAACAGCTTGAGAAAAAAGCAAATTTGAATGTTGAAATTGAAATGGTGGAAGCGTCGTATGACGAAAAAGCAAAAATGATACTTGCAACGGGTGAGGACTATGATATATGTTTTACATCAAGCTGGTCTAACAATTATTTAAATGCTGTTAATAAAGGCGCATATTTGCCTCTTGATGAGTATATTGATAAAAAATCCGATTTTTATACATATATGCCCGAATATGTTTGGGATTCCGTTAAGGTTGACGGCAAAATATACGGTATTCCGTCGTATCAGCTTATGACGTTCCAAAACTCCGTTACAATGGCGCAGGCCGTTAATGAACAGTGCGGATTTAATCTTGAAGATAACGGCGAAGTGGTACCGTTTGACAAGGTTGCCGAAATGGTTAAAACGGCATACGAAAAGAAACCGTCATTATATGAGGGTAAAACATTGTATGCAACGGGCGCATTTAATAAATTGCTCAACTATGAAAGCTTTTCGGGTATTCCCAATATTGTTATAAGTAAAACATCAAAAGATTATAAAATAGAGCTCGATGTTGAAACGGATGAATATAAAAATATGCTTGCAAGAAACCGCGATTGGTACAATAAAGGATATATTCGCAAAGACATACTTTCCGCAAAAGGTACTCCGGGTAAATTTGATATAGCCGTTGCGTTTTCTACATACAAACCCGGATATCAAAGAGAAATATATGCGTCATATAATATGCCGGTATTAATAAGACCGCTTACAGAACCGTATGTTGAAATGGGCTGCGGTCAAAAATCGGCAATGGCAGTACTTAGAACCTCAAAACATGCAAAAGAGGCTGTTAAATTTTTGTCGCTTATGCATACCGATAAAGACCTTTACAATCTCTTTATATACGGCATAGAGGGTAAACATTACGATAAAGATGAAAACGGTGTTGTTAAAGTAAAAGATAATACCGGATATAATATGAAAACCCAATGGATGTTTGGTAATCAGTTTAATGCATATTATACCGAAGGACAAGATACAACAGCGTGGGAGAAAACCGATGAAAACAACAGAAGTGCGTTACAGTCGCCTCTTATGGGATTTTCGCCCGATGTATCATCTCTCCAAACAGAGATTGCGCAGTGCAGCTCCATAAATACCGAATATCAATATGTAACCCAAGGTGCGGTTGAATATGAAAAACTTTACAAAGAGTACATAAACAAGTTAAAAGCCGCAGGTGTTGATAATATTAAAAAAGAAATACAAAAGCAAGTTGACGAATGGGTTAAAGAAAACAAAAAGAAATAATTAACAAATAGCAAAGGAGCATAACATATGAATTGCAAAATTGCAAAAAAGATATTTGCTGTTTTTGTTTGTACGGCATTGCTTCAGTCGAGCTTTGCATATGTTGCGTATGCGGATGATGCAACACTTGCCGCCGATGATAATACCAACTGTAAATATGGTATTGATTTTTCGAAGTATGGTGAAGATACAAATCTAAGTTCTCTTGGCATAACTCAAAATGCAACAAAAGAAACTTTTGACAAGACCGACGGTACCGAATGTACATCGGGCGCAAAAGCGCAAATAGTATACGATAATACAGTAAATGAAAATGTGCTTGAGTTTAATCCGTGTGAATTTGCCGATGTAAAAATCGGTGAAAACTTAAATTTTGAGTTAACCGACAAATTATATAAGAAAAACGGTCCGTTTACAATAAGTATACGTTACAATACTCCCGATGTGTTAAAACATTCTAACGGATCTGTAAATATGATTGGATATGACGCTGACGGAAACAAAAAAATATTGTATTTTGGCGATATTTCATATTTGTTTGAAACAACACAGCGAAAATACCGCCGACTTATGATAGGTAACAGTTTGTGGACATCAAACAGTACTTTAAACCCTACAGCATACTTAACAATGTCGGATATGAGCAATACCGTTAATAAGTATATTACCTGTAAGTACGTGGTTGACCCGACAGACGAAACATTTAAATTTTATTATAAGTTTGACGACAGCGATAAATGGGTTGAGCCGTATGCCGCATACGAATTGCCTACAGGTCCCATACCCGATACGGTAACGCAGTTACGAAAACGACGCTTCAAAGCTTAAAGAAGACTCTAAATACAAAATAGCGTCATTAAGCGTAAATCAAGGATTGGAGCTTGATACGAGCGCCCCCGAAAATAACGGTAAATTAAAGGGCAAAGTAATAAAACTGTATTTAAATTCACCCGTTGATGCGGACAGCGTCGACTCCGACAGTTTATCTGTAGAAAAAGACGGACAAAACCTTATATATGCCGAAGATTACACTGTACGCTTAAACGATGATGAACCCAATGCAATTGAAATTGTATTAAACGATTTGCCGAGCGGCGGCGAAATGTATACCGTTACGTTAAGCGACAGAATTAACTCCGTAAACGCGGGCTTTGCAAAGCTTAATGAGGGCGAAACAATATGTGTAAACTTTACGGGTGAAATTGATGAGGGATATGTGCAGTATAAAGAGGACTTCAGCGGTGTACCGCAAGGCGATCTATCGGAATATAAAGACGGCATTTTTAAATATTCCACAGAACCGTTTTCATCCTCAAGCCAAACCGATAAAACATATGTTACTGTTGATACAACAAAAGACGGCGAAACTGCAATAAAATATAAAACAAATATCGATGCTTCGGGAAAAGGCGGGTTTTTAAATGTTGATTTGCCCGAACCCGTTGAAACAAATAAAGGTAATGTTGTTGTGTCGTTTTCGCTTTACGGCGAACAGCCCGATTATTTGATTGCCGGACCGCAAATGAGGGGATATAATTTAAGCAATCCAAATACAACGGTAAAAGTTGACGCAGGAATGGTTTCTTATTCAAACGACGCTATACGATATCCTGACGGAACCAATATTTATACAACAGCCCAGCTTAAAAGCGGATGGTACGATTTGTGTTATGTATATAATCCAAATAACCGTACCGTTACCGTTAAACATAAGCCGCAGTCCGATACCGTATGGACGGAAAAATCTTTTAATTTAAAGGATAGCCAAATATATCCCGATGTAATAAAGACAATGTCTTTCAGAGTTGTTGCAAACAGCAATTTAAAAACATTTGGTGTTGACGGTATATATTGGATAGATAATTTGGAAATTTCGCAGATACATACACCCGCACTTGTTAAAAGCACGGTAAGTGACGGTGATATTGATGTTGACGGATTTATTAAAACAATTGAACTTGAATATAATATGCCGATTGTTGAAAATTCGGCAAATGCCGAAACCGTTAAACTTATGCAAGTAACGGATAAGGAAAATGTTGATGTGGACGAAATTGAAATTATAGGTAAAAACAATTCGGACGGTACAAACGGTATTGTATACATTAATATTTTAAATCCGTTAAAGGCCGACACCAAATATGTGCTGCAAACGGAGGGTATTGAAGCCAATACCGTTAAACGCGGCAAAAGCGATAAAACGCTTATAAACTTTACCACTGCTCAAAATTACATTTTGAAGGGCAGTATATCAAAAGGTGATTCAGTAACGGTAAATGCCCAAGTAAAAGCAAATTCCAAACTTGCGTCGGGTAAAAAATATGTACTGTTTGCCGCTCTTGTTCGCAAATCGGACGGTGCGATTATTAAGCTGGATTTTGATGAAAATATTGCCGCCGAAAGTGAGAGCGTATATTCGCAATACGATAAAACATTTACGTTTGATAAACCGCAGGATTTGACCGACGGCGAATATTATATTGTTTTACGACTGTTAAACGGTTTTGTAAACACGTATTCGCTCTTGCCGAAAGTAATTTTGGAGTAAACCGATAAAAACTGCTTATGTGGAGGTGACGTGTTTGAAAAACATCAAGCAGACAGCGGCATTTTTAATTATGTTTTTGATTGTCTTTAATAGCTTTTATGCATCTGCAAATGAACAAGGTGTACCGTACACAACCCTTAATTCACTAAATCCGTCAAACGATGGATTTGAGTGTGTTAATGTATCGGGCAATGCCGAAAAAAGCTTGTACTATGATGAAGTTGACGCATATAAATCTCTTGTATGGAGTGTAAAAAATTTTTATACAGCAGGCAATCAAACAAGAATGCAATATAAACTGCCGAAAAAACTTTATTTGGTAAACGGCCCCATTACAATTGATGTAAGTTTAAAAATACTTGATGGTGAATTTGCTTTGGGTGGGTTTCCGTGTTTGCCCGACAATACGGTTTTTGGACTGTATCAGTGGTCAAACATAGATATATTAAGGCTATCTGCCGATAACAATATTTATGTCGCAAACAGTTGGCAAAATTATGTTGATAATTTTAAAGAAAACCTTAAACTAAAATCCGACGATTTAAAAGAAGATTTTTACACGTTCAGGTATGTTATATACCCGTGTATAGGTACGAATAAAAGCACCGGATTTAGGTTTTATTACAAAAAAGATGCAGACGCTCATTGGTATGAACCGTACGGCGAATATAAGTTAAATGATACGCTTGAACAAGGCATATTGCCTGCCGGTACTTTGCCGCAATCGTTTGAATATTTATATTTTGATATACGTATGCTGCAGGGTACGGCGGCAGACAATAACGCAAAAATCGCATTTAAAAACATAAGCGTAAATCAGTATCTTGATTGCGTATCGTCAAATGTGGATAACGGCGGAATTTTAAGTAAATCTTATTTTGAAGTTACATTCAATTCAAAAATTGAATTGGCTACAATTAATTCAAGAACATTGGTTGTAAGTAAAGACGGAACGTCACTTAAACAAAACACCGACTATACGACAGTTAAAAAAGACGATTGCACTTTGCAGATTAAATTTACCGAAACACCGCCGCAGGGAAGTGCATATACCGTTACATTTAAAGGTATAAATAACCGAGATTATTATGCCAAATTAAAAGACATACTTACTTTTAATTTTACCGCAGGCAACAAAACACAGCTTATATCAATGTACTCAAGCGGTATATTTGTTTCGCCTTACGGTAGCGACAGCGGCAACGGTACAATAAGCAATCCGTTTTTAAATATTGAAAGTGCTGTTGCCAAATGGAAAGCACTCGGCGCACAAATAAATATTAAACCTGCAATTTATCTGCGCGGAGGTGAGTACAAAATACATAATACTTTGTATTTGGACGATACCTGTTTGGGTATGACAATAAGTGCTTACCATGGAGAAAATGCTGTAGTGAGCGGTGCATATAAAATTGAAAACAGTCAAATACGAAGTGCAAATTCGCTGGATTGTGACGGGCGTTTAAACCGTGATTTGCTTAAAAACATTATTCGCATTGATTTATCGCAGTATGACGATATTTTCCGCTCCGATAATAATAACGAAGTGGCAAACTGTGAGATAGTAAATAACGGCGAAATACAAAAACTTGCCGCCTGGCCCAATAACGGAAAATGGGATTATACGGGCGAGGTTACGCAAAACTCGGACGGAACATATACGTTTGTATCGTCAAAGGAGAAATTTTGGAAAGATACGGCAAGCGATGTAATGGTTGAGGGTTATTGGTATGCCGACTATCAGTACGAGAGAGGAAAGGCATTAAGCTTTAATGATAATACCGGTGAGGTTACCGTTTCGCAAAACAAAAGTTCTTTCAGTTCAAACCGCCGATACAGATTTTATAATTTGCCGGAGGAAATAGATAATATTGGGGAATATTATATAAATTATGATGAAAAAGCGGCATATTTAATGGTTGATACGGGCGAGCAAAACAATATAGAGATTACAGGTACAACAGACGGTGTATTTAATATTATATCGGGTGCCGATAACATTACGGTTAGCGGCATTACAATAAAAAATACACGCGGTGCGGGTATTAAAATATATAAAGGTTCAAATATTACCGTATCGGACTGTTACATATACAATACGGGTGCAAACGGAATTACGGCAAAAAAGAGTACAAAGTGCAATATTACAAATTCGTATTTTGCCAACAACGGATATATAAGCTTATACCTTGACGGGGGCGATATCCCATCACTCACCGGTGCCGGCTATGTTGTAAACAATTGCGAATTTGAGTACGGAGGCAGACTTGTAAAAACATACAGCCCGTTTGTGTATACGTCGGGCGTCGGGTTTGAAATTACAAACAATAAATTTTATAATCATCCGCATTCTGCAATACTTTTTTACGGATGCGAAAACATTATAAAAAACAATGTTTTTGAAAACGTAGTAACCGAAACGGAAGACGCCGGCGCCATATATTCGCGCGTTAACCCAACATACAGAGGCAATGTTATATCTAACAACATTTTTAAAGATATAAAATCTTTTAAAAGCGAGCTTGAATATGCCGATGTTTTCGGTATTTATATTGACGACCTTTTGCAGGACGTAACCGTGAGCGAAAATTTGTTTTATAACTGTGTAAGCCCCTTTAATTTTGGAGGCGGACGTTCTAACAGATTTACTAATAACGCGGTTTATAACTCTTATGAGGGCGGGGGATATCTTACACGTTCAAATGCGGTAAAGGACTCGTTAAAATCAAATAACGGATATATGTGGACTTTTGTTAACAGCCTGCGTAACTCTTACGGGTACAGCGAAAGCGATTGGTTTAAAAAATATCCAAACTACAAAAAATTTGTATTGGATTTGGATAAACAAAATTCCGACAGCACAAATACCGACGCGTCGGTTATAACGGACGGCGAAATTTGGGGTAATGTATATGTATCGCCAAACGCAAATAAAACAAATTATATTAAACTTTCAAGTGTTGTAAGCCAAAACGGAAATGTGTCAAACAATTATAAAAGCACAAATATGAATGATATGGCAACCGACGGCACATATGTAACTTACAGCACACAAGTAAAGCAGACGGGGTGCAGCGAACCCGATATTTCGGGCGCGGGACCTACGGGCGATAAACCAAATAAACCAACGTTTTGTAACGGTAAAGAGTATACAAACATTTTATCGTACAACGGACTTAATATTGACTGTACCCGTTACAAAAAAGGTGCGGCGGCAGAAAGTTATTACGATGGATTAATTACATATACACCGTTTGGCACAGCGTCGCTCACAGCAGATGTATTGGGCGATGAAGCTTGCTTAGAGCTTACTCATAATAAAGCTGATTTTTCGTATAACAATTGCTTTTCATATGTATTTAAACCCTTATTGTCGGCTCAAAGCACAATTGAGTTTGAAACGGGTATAAACATAAACTCCGATACGCTGGGCAATGTGGGATTTTTGGCAATTCAGGGTTATAACGAGCAAAACCCCGATTTAAGCATTACAGCAGCTGAAGGTTTGTATAATTGTCAAACGCAAACGCTTAAGTATGCAGGTGAAAATATACCGATTAGCTGTAACGAATTATTAAATAAATTTGTGCAAATTAAAGTGTTGCTTGATACACAAAACAAAAAAATAACGGTGTACAAAAACATCGACGGTGTATACAATCGATTGTTTGAAAAAAACGTGTCCGTCATTCCGGATTATGTTGACAGAGTAAAGTACTATGCATCAAATAAACAAAACACCGATGACTTTATTTGTAGGTTTAACAATATTAAAGTTACTCCAAATAAATGCGCATATGTATGTGAAAGTTATTCGGGAGATGAAATCGCGAATTTAAAAGAATATACAAAAGATACTTTTTGTATAAAATTTTCGTCACAACCCGATTATTCTAAACTTTGCAATATAATAGCCGCATACTCCGCAGACGGTGAGTTAATTAAAGTTATTAACCTTGAAACCGCAAGCTCTGTTAATTTAAACAAAAGTTTGTTTGGCAATGATTTTTATATTAAGTGTTATCAACTGAACAGTTTAAAAAAACTTACACCTCTGGGCGGGTGTACTGTAGTAAAATAAAAAAAGCCCGATTATTCTTAAATTAAATGATTTATTCATTTAATAATAAAAAATAAATTTTTTAGGGAGGATTTATTATGTTAAAAAACAAAAGTATTTCGCTTTTACTTGCTGTATTTATGTTAATCGGCACACTTCAAATTATGCCCGTGCTTGCAGCCGATGAGAGCGGACAAACCTCGGGTTTGGCAAGCTATACCTGGGATTTTGACAGTAATACCGCAGGTGACGGTATTGACAAAATTACAAACATTTCAAATGACGCAACAGATAAAACGGGCGAAAAACAAAACGAAGTAATGTCTAAATTTGAAGTTGTAAACGACGCGGCGGCGGGCGGTAACGTACTTCAGTGGACAGCAAAAACCGTTGCCGAAAAAATGGCACGTGAGAATTTGTACTTTGAACTTCCAAACGCAATTAAAACAGCCGACGGTCCGTTTAAAATAACAATGAAGTACAAAGTAAACGATTACCCCAAACGTGTTGACGGTACTTGTTCTTTTATGGGCAAAGACTCAAACGGTGCTGACGCAAAGCTTAATTTTGGGCTTATGAATTGGCTTAACAAAGAACAGGAAAAGTATTTTAAATTATATGTTGACAACAGTATGTGGTATACAAATAGTAATATGCCAAGTGTTAATGGCGGTAGGTTTGTACAGATTGATACAAATAACAATAAAAATAAGTATATTACGTATGAATATACGGTTGATCCTGCAACCGAAACTTTCAGAGCACGTAACTTGCCTGACGGATATACCGAGTGGCAGGAACCGTATAAAGATTATACATTGCCCACAGGTGATTTACCTGCCGAAATCAATAAATTAAGATTTTCAATTTACGAGAATTGGGCAACCTCTGATAATACCACAACTTCATTTGATACAACTTCTACATATACAATAGCTTATGTAAAAATAGAACAAACAAATCTTGAAGTTGAAAGCACAACACCTGCGTCGGGTGAGCTTTTCACCGGCAATACCGCTTCGGTTGTATTTAATACAACATTGGATGCGGCAACCGTAAACGAAAACACCGTTAAAGTTACAAAAAATGACGAAGAATTGTTATACGGTACAGACTATACCGCAAGCGTTGACAGTGCCGACTCCAAAAAGATAAATATTCTTTTTGCAAAAAGTGCGGCAAATAATGAAAAATATACAGTTTGCATTACAAAAGGTGTTAACAATAAACCGGGTTACCCCAAAATGAACAGTGATTATACGTTTAATTTGGTAACCAATCACACATACATTAATTACACATTTGATTTTAATGATTTAGCCGAAAAAGCATATGCCGACAAAGCAAATATAACAGATATTAAAAACTTTTCAACCAATACAAAATATGCCGACTTTAGTATAGTGAGCGATACAACTATCGGTAAAAAGGTATTGCAATGGAATTGGGACGGTAATCAGGATTTGGAATTAACCTCCAACGGTAAAAGAACAAACGGCACGGAAGACCTTTATTTTGAACTTCCCGAACCTATTAAACCTGCAAACGGTAAATTTACAATAACAATGAGCTATAAAGTGCCTAAAGAAAACGGATTAAGAAGCCAGGACGGTACAGCGTCATTTATAGGCACAAAAGACGGAGCCGCTAAAACCACATATTTTGGTACGGGTTCATATAATAATCCGGGACAGGAAAAATACGAAAAATTATATTATGAGGGTGACCTTTACAAAGCGTCCGAAAAAGTTGTATGGAAAAGTTCGGATAATAAAGACAGAAAATTATTTATTGAAAAATACGACTCAAACAGAGGAGTATATATAAACTACAAATTTGTGGTAGACCCTGCAACCGGAACATACAGAGCATATTGGCAAAGAGAAGGTTCCACCTATTGGGAAGAGCCGTACGCAAACAGTATTGCATATACCAATCCTACTACCGGCGAGGTAATTAAATATCCGTTTAAAGTGGGCGAAATGCCGGATGTTATAAACAAATTAAGATTCTCGCTGTATCAAACATTTAATACAACAGATGAATCTATAATTAACGAAACTAAAGCAAGAAGCTCAACTTATTATATGAATTATGTAAAGGTAGAGCAAAACCCGCTTGCTGTTGAAAGTTTGGAAAAAACGTATGCAGATGACGGTAAAACAATACTTAACGTTAATTTTACAGAGGCAATTGATGATACTACCGTAGAAAATGCGGTTAAATTGTATAAAAACGGTAAAGCACTTGCATACGGTACGGATTATACGATAACGTTTATCGATGACGATAACAAAATTATGAAAATTGCACTTGCTGCCGATGCGGCAGATACCGACAATATAGGTCTTGTAATTGAAGATACAATCAATTCAAACGAGGGCTATTCAAAACTCCTTTCAACATACAAGTATAACACCAAAAACAGTGTTGAATTTACAGCAGTATCATACAAAAATTCAAACGGGACAAGCATTGATACTCCCGATAAAATTACTGACGGCACATTAAATGTTAATGCAACCGTTTTAAACAACTCGGGTACGTCGTTAACCGAATCGGTTATTTTAATTGCGGTATTCGACAGTGAACACAAATTAATAACCTGTTCATTAAACGATTTAAACGACTCGCTTGCAAACGGAAAATCCAAAGACATTAACAAAAAGTTTACAAATTTGGGAGATGACGTTAAATCGGTTGAATTGTTTGTATTTAACAATATGAACGAAATTATACCTATTACATCGGCGTACAGCAGTAAAAATTAAATTTTAAACAAACATATAACTTCTTGTAATTTAATTGTTGCGGGGCTTAAAGCCCCGCGGCAATTAAGCTTATAAACGTA
>USKN01000019.1 GCA_900555295.1 uncultured Eubacteriales bacterium | reverse complement strand
AAACAGTGAAATGTGTTTGTAACCAAAATATACTAAAGTTCCAAATTTCTTATATTTATATTATACACAACTTACTAAATTTTGCAATAGATTTTAAAAATAATTGACTTTTTGCGGTAAAAGTAGTATTATATTAATGCAGTTAGAAGTAAATTTGAGTAAAATAAACCAAAAAATATGAACTAAAAACGGAGGTATTAATTATGACAACCGCAAAAATTATGCTCAGTTCAATTAATGATGTTAAAAATCTTGTAAACATTGTAAACAAATACGACTTTGATATTGATCTTATTTCAGACAGATATGTTGTAGACGCAAAATCAATTATGGGAATTTTCAGCCTTGACCTTACAAAATCAATTAAAGTTGAAGCTCATACAGAAAATTCCGAGGAATTTTTAAACGACATTAAACCTTATATGGTTGACTAATTTAAAAAGGTAATTATACGGGGCTGTCACAAATAAGTTTGCGGCATCCCCTTTTGAATATATGGTTTGCGGAGGCATATTAATGGAAATAAAATACAGACCCGATGATTTTGAAATAAAGATTATGCTGCTTTATATCGTTAATAATTTAAAAACCAATGCAACATATACTCTTTTGGACTATATTGTTAAAGATACAACAGAACTCAATTACTTTGAACTGCAAAAATATTTAAATAATCTGGTTGAGTCAAAAGATTTAAAAGAACTTAAAACCAATGACGGAATAATTTATTCCCTTACAAATTCGGGCAGTGAAACGGTTGGCTTTTTTGCCGACAAACTGCCGTTTACAATAAGAGAGGCACTTACCCAAAAGGTACGCCTTGTAAATAAAAAACAAAATGCGGGCAACGAGATATCGGCGGATTTTTACCCTGTAAGCTCAAATGAGTTTGCACTTAAATTTACCGTTAAAGAAAGTTCGGTACCGCTTTTAAAACTTGATTTTTATGTAGGCAGTAAAGAACGCGCAAAAAAAGCGGCGGCATATTTTAACGAAAATGCGGCGCAAATGTACAGCGAAATTGCCAACTTTTTAAACGAAAAAATACAATGATAATACGGCGTTTAAACGTCGTTTTTTTATGCCCAAAAAAAGTTGTTTTTTGTGTTGACTTGCCTGTGAAAATGTGTTATTATACACTTAATTAATATATTAAATTAAGAAAAGCGAGGAAAAAATATGCCTGTTATATTTGATGAAGCAAATAAAATATTTAATTTAAAAACACCGTCAACATCGTATGTGTTGGGAATATACGGTGAAAAGCTTCCCATAAATTTGCATTACGGAAACAAAATTGAAAGTGTTGATACAATAGAAAACTTTTTGGGGTTTGCTCCCGATGAAGATACTTACGGTTCTCGTGACTGCACATTTGGTGAAACAATAACGCAAAATATGCTAAACTGTGAACTGCCGTGCTACGGCAGCGACGATTACGGCTATCCGCTTTTACATATAAAATACAAAAACGGTTCGCGCATTACAAAGCTTTTGTACAGCGGACACAAAATATATGCGGGCAAGCCAAATTTTAACGGACTCCCGTCAACATATGTGTGTGCCGATGATGAAGCGGATACATTGGAACTGTATTTAAAAGATGATGTTACGGGTCTTTGCGCAACGCTTATATATACCGCATTTAATAAGCTTGACGTAATTACACGCAGTGTACTGCTTAAAAACGACGGCAATGAGCCTATGTATATAGAGCGCGTTTTAAGCGGCGGTTTTCATTTGGCGGACAACGGATACGATTATATTACTTTTGACGGCGCGTGGGCAAGGGAAAGACATATAACAAGAACGCCACTTCGGGCAGGTGTTCAAACGGTGGAAAGCCGTTTTGGAGCAAGCGGACATTTTCACAACCCGTTTATGTGTATTGCAAAAAGCAATGCTGACGAAAACAAAGGCGAAGTGTACGGCTTAAACCTTGTGTACAGCGGTAACTTTGTATCGGGTGCAGAAGTTTCCACTATGGGCAGAACACGTGTGTTTACGGGCATAAATCCGTTTGATTTTGAGTGGAAGCTTGACGCGGGCGAAAGTTTTCAGTCGCCCGAGGCGGTTATGTGCTATTCAAACGAGGGATTTGGCAAAATGAGCCGTACATTGCACAAATTAATACGCAATAATCTTTTGCGCGGCAAATATAAAAATGCCGAACGCCCCGTATTGCTTAACAATTGGGAGGCAACATATTTTAATTTTAACGAGGAAAAAATTGTAAACATTGCAAAAGGTGCGGCAAAATACGGCATTGACCTTATGGTGCTCGATGATGGTTGGTTCGGCAAAAGAAATGATGATTTTTCATCATTGGGTGATTGGACGGTATTTAAAGAAAAACTCCCCAACGGTATAGACGGTCTTGCAAAAAAAGTAAACGAACTCGGCCTTAAATTCGGTTTGTGGTTTGAACCCGAAATGATATCACCCGACAGTGAACTTTACCGCGCTCACCCCGATTGGTGTATTCATACGGAGGGCAGACAAAACAGCCTTTCAAGGCATCAGCTTGTGCTCGACCTTTCAAGAGCCGATGTGAGAGAATATATTATAAGTGCGCTTTCAAAGATATTTGATGGGGCAAATATAGGTTATGTAAAATGGGATATGAACAGAAATATAACCGAGATAGGCTCATCGCTTATCGACAGTGACCGCTCGGGCGAGATTGCACACAGATATATGCTGGGACTGTATGAAGTTTTGGAAAAGCTTATGACAAAATATCCCGATATACTGTTTGAGGGATGTGCGTCGGGCGGCGGACGTTTTGATATGGGAATGTTTTACTATTTTCCGCAGTTTTGGACAAGCGACGATTCGGACGCAATTGAAAGACAGTATATTCAGCACGCAACAAGTTTTGCATACCCAACCGTTACAATGGGCGCGCACGTATCGGCAGTGCCCAATCATCAGGTTGGCAGAGTATGCGATATAAAAACAAGGGGTTATGTTGCAATGGCGGGACAGTTTGGTTATGAACTTGACCTTGCAACTCTTACCGATGAAGAACTTGAAATTGTGGCGGATCAGGTTGAATTTTACAAAAAATACAGGAATGTATTTCACAGCGGCGATATGTATCGCATAAAATCTCCGTTTGACGGCAACTTAACGGTATGGGAGTTTGTATCGGAAAATAAAGATACGGTAATATGCGAAATATTTACCAAAATGGCTGTTCCAAACGGCGCAAAACAGGTTATAAGACTTAAAGCTCTTGACGCAAACGCTAAATATAAAGACGTGCTGACGGGCAAAATATACAGCGGCGATATTTTAATGAATATAGGTTTAAAACGCAAAGAGCTGCGCGATTTTTCGGCTGAAATTATTGTGCTTGAAAAAGTATGAGAAAGTACAAAAAGTGTAAAATAAAATAACTTGCAATTTTTTTAATTGTAAAGTATAATAATGTAAAGAATTTTGTTATGGGGGATAATTTTTATATGACTTTACAGCAAATTTTTTACGTAATAACCATATCCGACTGCGGCTCAATGAATAAGGCGGCGGAGTCGCTTTATATATCACAGCCTACGCTTACAAGTGCTGTTAAAGAGCTTGAAAGCGAGCTTGGAATAACTATTTTTAAACGTACGGGCAGGGGTACATATTTAACTGTTGAGGGCGAAGAATTTTTAATTTATGCGCGCCAAATGTATCAGCAATATGAGCTGATACGCGAAAAATACTCCGATTTTTCAAACGTTAAGCGTAAATTCGGCGTTTCGTCACAGCACTATTCGTTTGCGGTAAAAGCGTTTGTTGAAACCGTAAAACGGTTTGATATGAAAAAATATGAGTTTGCAATGCGTGAAGAAAAAACAGCTGACGTTATAGGCGATGTAAGCACTTTAAAAAGCGAAATAGGTATTTTGTACATTAACGATTTTAACAGTAAAATTATAAACAAAATGCTGCGTGACAATGATTTGGAATTTCATCCGCTTATAGACTGCAAAGCATATGTGTATATATGGAAAAACCACCCGCTTGCTAAAAACAAATCGATTACATTTGCCGAACTCGAAAAATATCCCTGTCTTTCTTTTGAACAGGGCGAAAAAGGTTCGTTCTACTTTGCCGAGGAAATTTTGAGCACAAACGAGTATCCGCGCATAATAAAGGCAACCGACCGTTCAACAATGCTTAATCTTATGGTGGGGCTTAACGGATATACTCTTTGTTCAGGCATAATATGCGAAGAATTAAACGGCAGTGATTTTTTGGCTGTGCCGTATAAGTCGGATGAGGACAATCCAAATCAAACTATGCAAATAGGGTATATATGCAAAAAAAATGTTCCCGTAAGCATAATAGGCGATATATATATTAAAGAACTTAAAAAGTATTTTAATAAATAAAATTTATAACTTTATATAATTATTATGTATTGGACAAAACTATATACGTGTGCTATAATTTCAGTATCAAAAGAAAGTTTGGGAGGACAAGAAAATGAATAATGTAAAAAATATTAAAAAATTAAAAACACTATTGTCGGTTACATTGGCTGCGGTTATTGCACTTACACTCTTTACCGCTTGCGGCGGCTCAAAGGGCATAACAATTGCGGTTCCCAATGACACTACAAATGAGGCGCGTGCGCTTTTACTGCTTGAAAAGAACGGATATATTACTTTAAAAGACGGTGCGGGAATTACTGCTACAATTAAAGATATTAAAGACAATCCGTACAACATTACATTTAAAGAAATTGAAGCGGCACAGCTTCCGAATGCGTTAAAAGACGTGGATTATGCGGTTATTAATTCAAACTTCGCAATTCAGGCAGACTTAAACCCCGTTAAAGACTCGCTTTTAATGGAAGACTCATCATCTGATTACGGTAACATAGTTGCTGTTAAAGAGGGCAACGAAAACAGCGATTTTATTAAAGCGCTCAAAGCGGCTCTTGAAAGTGAAAAGGTAAAAGCTTTTATTACAAAAGAATATGACGGCGCGGTTGTAAGCACGGTTGACAACCCCGGAAACGGCTTTGACGACAGTGTGGATTATGCGGCATTGGCAGGCAAAACAATTACCGTTGCGGCATCGCCCACACCCCACGCCGAAATATTAAAAATTGCAAAAGACATTCTTGCCGAAAAAGATATTACACTTGATGTAAAAGAGTTTACCGATTATGTACAGCCAAATAACGTTGTAGACAGCGGAGAAATTGATGCAAACTACTTCCAGCATCTTCCGTATCTTAACGATTTTAACAAGCAAAACGGAACTCATCTTGTTTCAATCGGCGCAATTCACGTTGAACCTATAGCGCTTTACGGCGGAAAACAAACATCAACAGACGCAATTAAAAATAAATAATATTTTTGAAAGGCGGTGTGAAAAACACACCGCCTTTCGGAGACTTAAAAAACATACATACGGTAATTGACGCGTGTTTTTTGGGTTTTGTATATACGGAGGTAAAAAAGTGATACAGCTTAAAAACATTTCAAAGTCGTTTAACACGTCCGACGGGACGGTTGAAGCTTTAAAAGACGTAAATCTTACAATTAACGACGGCGATATTTACGGAATAATAGGAATGAGCGGAGCAGGCAAAAGCACGCTTGTTCGTTGTATAAATATGCTTGAACGCCCCACGGCGGGAGAGGTTTTAATAAACGGAGAAGATATAGGCGGATTAAATATGACGCAGCTTCGTAAACGCCGCCGTAAAATAACTATGATATTTCAGAGTTTTAACTTGCTTATGCAAAGAACCTGTTTGGATAACATATGTTTTCCTCTTGAACTTGCCGGTGTAAAAAAAGATACGGCACGCAAAAGAGCAATTGAGCTTTTAAACACTGTGGGATTGCCCGATAAAGGCAATGCATACCCGGCGCAGTTAAGCGGCGGACAAATGCAGCGTATTGCAATAGCACGTGCGCTTGCCACAGACCCCGAAATTCTCTTGTGCGACGAGGCTACAAGTGCGCTTGACCCCAAAACAACACAGTCGATACTTGAGCTTATACGGCAAATAAACAAAAAACTCGGCATAACCGTTATAGTTATTACACATCAAATGAGTGTTGTAGAAAGAATATGCAATAAGGTTGCAATTCTTGACGGCGGTGTTGTGGTAGAAAACGGCGATGTAAGCGATGTGTTTACAAATCCAAAATCCGACGCGGCGAAAAGGCTTGTGTTTTCGGATAATGAACTTTCGGAAATACCTGATTTTGCATCAAACCGTACAGTACGTCTTGTATATAACGGTGCAATGGTAGCCGATACGCCTCTTATTGCAAAAATGGCAATGGATAAGGGAATAGCGGCAAATATTTTGGGCGCGCAAACAAAGTGTATAGGCGATAAAGTGTACGGCAATATGCTTTTGGATATCAAAGGCGGAGATGATGAATTTAAACGTGCGGTAGAGTATCTTGAAAATACTCCAAATATTACGGTAAAGAGGGTGACTGATAATGATTGAACAGCTGTTGGCTAACGAAACGGTTTCGGAAGCGGTAGAAATACTTAAAAGCGAGCTTGTGCTTGCAATATGGGAAACATTTTATGTTACGGTTGTTGCAACACTTTTTTCGGTTATTATAGGTCTTCCTCTCGGTGTGCTTATGGTAACCGGCGAAAAAGACGGTGTAATGCCTTTGCCAAAGCCCGTAATGAGCGTTTTAAACGTTATAATTAATCTTTTGCGCTCTGTTCCGTTTTTAATACTTATGATACTTGTATTTCCACTTACACGTCTTATAATGGGCACGGTTGTAGGCACGGCGGCATCCATTGTGCCGCTTGTTATTGCGGCGGCGCCGTTTGTGGCGCGTCTTGCCGAGAGCAGCCTGCGTGAAGTAAACCCCAATATAATAGAGGCGGCACAAAGTATGGGTGCCACACCTTTTCAAATTATTACAAAGGTAATGATACCCGAAAGTATTCCGTCGCTTGTTTCAAACTTTACCATTGCCATTACAACCGTACTCGGTTATTCGGCAATGAGCGGTATTATAGGCGGAGGCGGTTTGGGAAAAATTGCAATTAACTACGGTTATTACAGGTACAAATATCTTGTAATGATTATTGCGGTTATTTTTCTTATTTTGCTTGTACAAATTTTTCAGTCAATCGGAACAAAAGTTGCAATTAAATCGGACAAACGTCTTAAAAAGAATTAGATTTAAAGTTTTTGGGAGATACTTTAAAGTGTTTTTTAAACATTTGCGAAAAATATTTTTCGTTGGTAAATCCCAGGCGGTGTGCCACATCTTTAACAGAAAAATAACCTGTTTGAATAAGCATTTTTGCCTGTTCAAGCTTTAGATTGGTTTGATATTCTTTTGGTGACATACCGTATTTTTGTTTAAATTTTATTCTTAGATAAGCGTCGCTTATTTTGAGTTTTTTTGAAAGCTCGCACAGTGAAAAATTGCTGTCGCCGAGCTTTTTTTCTATTATATGCGCGCCCTTTTGCGCAATATCATTTTGTTTTGCCGCCGTGTTTTTTTGTATCATATATAAAATTTCGTTTAACAATGAATTGCATTTAAATTGAAACCCTGTATTTTTTTGATTCCATACACCAAGTATTTCATTAAATAATATTTCATAGTTTATATAATCCTTGGGATTAAAAACATTTATATTTTTTAAAACTTTTCCGTAAGATAAAAAGTGTATTACAATAAAATCTTCGTTTTGAGAAATTCTGTCGTATGTTAAGTCGGACGGAACATAGGATATACTGTTATTTAAGGCTTCTTTTGTTTTACCGTTAAACATAAAAACGGTATTTCCGCGTTTTCGGTAACTCAATGCGCAAAAGGGGCGTGCTCCCGTATGAAAACGTGCTTTTTTATCATTTTTAAAATTTAAAACATCTATTACATTTACAGATATATTATTATCGAAAAACACTCTAAATCACCTCTGCTATACGCAAATTATAGCACTTTTTGTATCGAAAAACAATCCTTATTGCGTTTTTTGTATCTTGTACACAAAAAAAATATATGTTATTATATAAAAAAACAAAAGGAGCGTATTGAAATATGAAAAACATTGCGGTTTCATCACCCGAATGGATTACGCGCGGTGCGGTATATCAAATAAATCCGCGCACATTCTCAAAAGACGGTACAATTAAAGCAATTACAAAAGAACTTGATTTTTTAAAGCAAACAGGATTTGATATTGTTTATCTTTGCCCAATTTTCAGTGAGGATGACAGTATGGATAAAACCAATTGGAGCGAAAGACAATTAAAGTCTGAAACGGAAAACCCGAAAAATCCGTACAGAATGAACGATTACTTTTTTATAGACAGCGAATACGGCACTATGGACGATTTAAAAGAACTTGTATGTGAGGCGCATAAGCGTAATATGAAAGTTTTGCTTGACCTTGTGTATGCGCATATAGGTCCCAATGCCGATATTATAAAACGGCACAGAGAATTTGTACAGCAAACACCCGACGGCGAAATAATTAATACACAATGGAACTTTCCGGCACTCGATTTTAAATGCGACGGATTGAGAGAATACCTGTATTGTAATATGATATATTATATATCGGTAATTGACGTTGACGGTTTCAGATGTGATGTGGGCGATGCTGTTCCCGATGATTTTTGGTATGAGGCACATAAAAGAATGAAAACAATAAAACCCGATTCAATACTTATTAATGAGGGTACAAAGTACGAAAAGCTTATGAGCTCGTTTGATGTATCGTATTGTTTTGATTGGCACGAAAAATTGTATAAAGTTTATTGCGAAAATGAAAGTGCGGCAATTGTTGCCGAAACGGATACAGTACAAAAGGAGTATCATAAATTGCCGTACGGCGGTAAAATATTGCGTGATATGGATAATCACGATACGGTTACCGATTGGCCGCAAAGGGTTGAGATAAGCGCAGGCAGTGACGGAATGGAACAAATATTGGTTTTAAATTATACTATAGACGGTGTACCTATGGTATATGCAGGCAACGAAATTGCGTGCAATGCAAATTTAAGTATGTTTGCAAATCGTTTTCATCCGGGCAAATATCAAACATCCGACAGAAGTAAAAAGAATACGCCCGAGGCAATACGCCGTACGGAAATAATAAAAAAACTAAACGAATTTAAAAAGCAAAGCGATATTTTGATGTACGGTGAAACCGAGTGGATTAAAAATTCAAATCCCGAAAATACGGTAACCTTTAAACGTAAATATAACGGTAAAACCATTATGTTTGCCGGTAATACCGCAAAAGAAGGCTGTACGGTAGATGCGGAACAAATACCGCAAAATGCAAAGGTGTTGTTTTCAAACAACGCTGATATAAATGACGGTAAAATTGATTTTGGAAGAATGGGATATATAGTTGTTGAGTTTTAAAAAAATCACTCCGATACACGTTGTGTTTCGGGGTGATTTTTTTTAAATTATGCTGAAAAAATATGCAAATTTTTTCCAAAAATGAAAAGAATTTTCATAAATAAAACAAAACTTAAAAAAATATTAAAAAACTATTGAAAAAATTTTCATTTCGTGATACAATAATATTATTAAAATAACCGACAAATTTAAGGAGATGCTTCTATGCTTGATTATTCACTTAAAATCGGGCTTATTCCCGAACGGCGGTGGCTCGCCGATGCCGCAACAAGAAAGGGTATATTTAAACCTGCCTGTGCGGTTGCCAACAAAGAAAAGGTTGTAGAGTACATTAAAAGCCGGTTTACCGATGAAAAAACAACGTTTGTTGATTTGGAGTGGCTTAATGACGAGGGACTTTTAAGCGAAACGGACGATTGCATTCGCGTAAAAGAAAGGTTTTTAAAAGAAGGTGTTGACGCAATATTTATTATTAATTGCAATTTCGGCAATGAAGAAGCCGCCGGACAAATTGCAAAAATAATGGGATTGCCAACTCTTTTATGGGGGCCGCAGGATACTGTATTTGATGAGGACGGTACAAGATACACGGATTGTCAGTGCGGTTTGTTTGCCATAAGCAAGCAATTTCGCAGATTAAACATTCCTTTTTCGTACATAGAAAACTGCCCCGTTGATGATGTGAGATTTGCCGACGGATTAAAACAGTTTATGTCGGTTGTCTGTATGGTAAAAAACTTTAAAAACCTTAAAGTAACCCAAGTGGGTACACGTTTAAATCCGTTTAAAAGCGTTATGTACAATGAACTTGAATTAACCGAAAAGTTTGGTATTAATATGCAAACGGTAAATATGGCGGTTATGACTCAAATTCTTGAAAGACTTTATGCCGAAAAACAAACGGAACTTGAAGCGGATTTAAAAGAGCTTAAACAAAAGTATGATGTATCGGGGCTTGATGATGAAACCCTTAAAAAAATGCTTACGTTTGTGTACGCATATATAGAGGTGTTTAATATGACGGGGGCAGATGTTCTCTCAAGCGAATGTTGGACGTGTATGCCGCAGGCTTTTAACGCCAACCCTTGCCTTGCAATGTCAATTCTTTACGATATGGGGTATATTGTAGCCTGTGAATCGGATATTCACGGCGCAATAACGCAGGCGCTTTTAATGTGCGCAACACGCGGCGAATACGCGCCGCTTTTCGGCGAGTTTACCGTTCGCCACCCCGAAAATAAAAATGCGGAGCTTTTGTGGCATTGCGGTCCGTTCCCGTATTCTATGAAAAAAGACGGAGCAAGAGCATATTTATACAACACAAAACCAAGTTTTATTGTAAAAGACGGTAATTACACAATTGCAAGATTTCAGGGTGACAGAGGTAATTACACGCTTTTGGGCGGTGATTTTCATACAACAGACGGGCCGAATACATTTGGTACATATATGTGGGCGGAGTTTGAAAACTTATCCAAAATAGAAAAGAAACTTATAAACGGTCCGTATATTCACCATATGAGCGAAGTGTACGGACAGTATGCACAATGTCTTGAGGAATTTTGCAAGTTTATTCCCGAACTGACATTTGACAATATTAATTCATAATTCTGATATCAGATAAAAACAAACGGAGGTATAAAAAATGAATGAATTTTTATTCGATATGATTTTATCGGAGCTTGAGGACGCTGTGGGCAGAGAAAACTGTTCGGAGCGCACGGTTGACAAAATAACACACAGTGTTGACTATTTTTGGCTTTCAAGAATGTGGGCTGACAGGGGATTGAGAATGCCCGAAGCCGATGTTGTTGTATCGCCGAAAAATGCAAAAGAAGTATCGAACGTACTTAAAATTGCAAACTATTACAAAATGCCCGTTACAACGTGGGGCGGCGGAGGCGGCACACAAGGCGGCGCACTCCCTGTATGCGGCGGTATTGTGCTCGATACCAAACGAATGAACGAAATAACCGATTTTAACGAAAAAAGTATGTACATAGAGTGCGGCACAGGTTCAATATACAAGCATATTGAATGGGCGGCAAACGAAAGAGGATATGCAACAATGCATTATCCGTCGTCGCTTACCTGCTCAACTGTAGGCGGATTTTTGGCACACCGCGGTATAGGTGTTGTATCAACCAAATACGGAAAAATAGACGATATGGTATTGAAAATGGAAGTTGTACTTCCAAACGGTGATATTATAAACACATCACCCGCACCCAAGCACGCGGCAGGCCCCGATCTTAACCAAATATTTATAGGTTCGGAGGGGACTCTGGGCATTATGACAAAGGCGCAGATTAGAATTTACGACCAGCCCGAAACAAGACGTTTCAGAGGATTTTTGTTTAAAAATATGAGTGACGCATTCAGTGCGTCAAGAGAAATTTTGCAAAAGTTTAAACCGTCGGTTATGCGCTTGTATAACGAGGCGGAAACGGCAACTCTTATTAAAAAAATTGTAGGTGTGGAAAAACCCGGAGCATTTATGAATATTGCAATTGAGGGTGTTGAAGCGCTTGTGGATGTTGAAGAAAAAATAATGCTTGACACATTCCAAAAATATCACGCAGAGGATTTAGGCTCGGAGTACGGAGAAAAATGGTGGAAAGAAAAAATTACTTTCTTTTATCCGGGACATATGATGGATCTTCCGCAAATGTTTGGCACAATGGATACCATAGCACCGTACGATAAAATAGAAAAAATATATTGGGCAATGAAAGAGGCAGTTGAAACAAACTATCCGCAGGCCAAATTTATAGCACATTTTTCGCATTGGTATGAGTGGGGATGTATGATTTACGACAGATTTATTGTTGACAATCCTCCAAAAGACCCACACGAAGCATTAAGACTTCACAATGCAATTTGGTCACTCGGTGTAAGAACGGCTATTGCAAACGGCGGTGTTGTAAACGACCATCACGGTGTGGGAATAAAACTCGGCAGACTTATGAAAGAACAGTACGGCCCCGCAATGCAGGTGTTTGAGGGACTTAAAAAACAGCTTGACCCCAACGGAATTATGAATCCGTATAAACTCGGACTTTAATAGGGAGGTAAATAAATTATGCAATTTTCACAGAAAAGTAAAGAACATATGGACCAATGCCGTTTTTGCTGGATGTGCAGACATATTTGCCCTATCGGTAACGCAACGGGACACGAAAGAAATACGGCGCGTGCAAGAGGTATGATACTTGCGCTTGTGGCAAGAGGCGGAGTTGAGTATTCGTCGGACATTATAGACAGTGTGTATGAGTGCGCACTTTGCGGTGCCTGCACAAAAGAATGTGTAACGGGCTGGGACCCCGTTGCATTTACAAAAGAGGCCCGTCTTGAGGCGGCTCTTGAGGGCAAGCTCCCCTCATATGTTGAAAAAATGCTCGACAATATTGAAAATACGGGAAACGCATACGGTATAAAAGATATTGACTCAAACCTTAAAGACGCAGCAAAATCACACATTGCCAAATGTGATACGCTTTTATTTATAGGTAAAGATTGTTTGTACAAGGTATCCAAAATTGCCGTTGACGCAATAAAAATACTTGAAAGGGCAGGTGTGGAATTTACAGTTGATTTAAACGAGCCCGACAGCGGATATACTATGGAATTTTTAACGGGACTTTCGGAGGAAACACGGCAGACGGCAATTAATGCCGCAAACGCTTTAAAAGAGTATAAAACTGTTATATGTCTTGAAAGCGAAGACGCTATGATGTTTAAAAGAGAATACGGTGAGTGGGGAATTGATGTACCGTTTGAAGTTAAAACTTTTACATCGGTTGTTGCAAATCTGATATCAGAAAACAAACTAAATGTTAAGAAAACCGATAATACATATACGTTTAACGACCCTGTTCATCTTGCAAGAGATTTGGAAGAAATAACACCCGCACGCGAAATTTTATCGGCTTGCGGAAATGTGTGCGAAATGCTGCTAAACGGCAAAGACACAATGCTCGGCGGTAATCTTATTATGAACGAGTATATGCCCGAAGTAATGAAAGACGTTGCGCGCGACAGGTGGACAAATGCCGTAAATGTAGGTACAAAAATACTTGTTACCGCATCGGCGGCAGATTATGCAATGCTGTCTTTGGTAAAACCCGACGGCGTTGAAATTAAAACTTTGGGGGATGTTGTGCTATGTTAGTCGGTTTGGATAGAGTTTTGGATATTGCCGAGAAAGGCGGATTTGCAATTCCTGCATTTAACGTGTATAATATGGAAACGGTAATGGGTATTATTGAGGCGGCGGAGCAGGCACAGGCACCTGTAATATTACAGTCGTATTCGCGCCTTTTTACGGAGGGTGAGGCATATTACCTTGCCCCCGTTATAAAGGCTGCTGCTGAAAAAGCAAGCGTTCCCGTTGCTTTTCATTTAGACCACGGCGCAGGCGAAAGAGAAGTAACACGTGCCATAAGATACGGCTGTACGGGAATTATGATAGACTGTTCAACACTTGAATTGGAGCAAAATATTGAGGGCACAAAAAAGATTGTTGATATGTGTTCACATATCGGTATTGCGGTTGAGGGGGAACTCGGACACATAGGCTCGGTAAATGACGATAAAATGAGTGCATATACCGATGTGGAGGAAGCCAAAACATTTGTGCAAAAAACAGGAGTAGGGGCACTTGCCGTAATGGTTGGCACGGCGCACGGACATTATAAACAGGCTCCCGTTCTTGATATAGAAAGAATTGCCGATATTAAAAAAGCAACGGGCATACCGCTTGTACTTCACGGCGGTTCGGGCGTACCCGATGACCAAATTAAGGCGGCGGTTGCGGCAGGTATAAGAAAAATAAATTTTGGTACGGACGTTTGCTGTTCGTTCCTTAACAAGGTATTTGATACGTCAAGAGATATAGTTGCCATAGATTTGTTTATGAAAGACGCTGTACAAAACATTAAAAAATTCGGTTTGGAAAAAATAAAACTTTTGGGAGCAAAATTATGATTGAGGTTGTGGGAATAGGCGCAAATGTACACGATACTTTAATAGAGATACCAAACTACCCTAAAGAAGATACAAAGCTCAAGGCGGACAGCCGTATATCGTGCGGCGGCGGACCTTGCGCAACAGGACTTGTTGCGTGTTCAAAACTCGGCGGACGTGCGGCATATATAGGCAATGTATCGGATGACGCAAGCGGAGATTTTTTAATATCGGATTTTAAAAAATACAATGTGTCAACTCAATATGTAACGGTAAAATCGGGATACGAAAGTTTTGTGTCGTATGTTATGTTAAATAAAAAAAATGCGTCGCGTACCGTAGTGTTTGATAAAGGCAATGTTCCAAATCTTGTGTTAAATGATGAGCAAAAATCGGCAATAAAGGACGCGCAAATTTTAATGGTTGACGGAAACGATATGTCCGCCGCCGTAAGCGGTGCGCATATTGCCAAACAAAGCGGTACAAAGGTACTTTATGATGCCGGAGGACTGTATGACGGTATAGAAAATCTTTTGCCGCTTGCCGATATTTTAATACCGTCGGAGGAATTTGCACTTGCGGTAACGGGTATGGATAATGCAGCCGACGCGGCGGCTGAATTGTACAACAAATACCGTCCCGAGGTAGTTGTAATAACACAGGGCAAAAGCGGCGGAACAATATACGATGGTGTATCGGTTAATACTTACGGTGCATTTAAGGTAGATGCGGTTGACTCAAACGGTGCGGGCGATGTTTTTCACGGCGCGTTTGCATTTGCGGTAACAAAAGGTTTTGATTATTATGGAACAAAGATTGTGATGCCGGAAGAGATTTTTCGGTATCATTTTGAAATTCAGTATGGATGGGCTACATGCTATTACACGGAACAGGGAGTCTGTTCTGAGCTGCAGGAATGGGCACAGTTTGAAATCTATCCGAATTATCATACACCTGATTGGGCAAAGGGTGCGGTGATGTATCAGATTTTTGTGGATCGATTCCGCAATGGAGATCCGTCCAACGATGTGGAAAGCGACGAATATGCATATATTGGTGAACACAGTGAAAAAGTGACAGATTGGTCCAAGACTCCGGCAGTTATG
>USKN01000018.1 GCA_900555295.1 uncultured Eubacteriales bacterium | reverse complement strand
AAGAGAATTGAATATTATATTCACAAACAATTATTTAAATTAGTTAAAACGGTAGTTGACTTTTTAACTGAAATGGTATATAATAAAGATAATAAAAGTGTGGAAACCCAAGATGGTTGCCGCACAGACTATTTGCTAACTTTTTTGTGGTTTATCTTTTTAAATAAATCGCAAAGTTTATTAGCCATCTGTTGCACCAGATGGCTAATTTGCTTTTTATGATTAAATATGTATTTAAATATATTGAATATAAAACTCACTATATTACATAAACTTTCAACAAAAGACAAATCTATCATTGCATCACCTCTTCTGTAAAAAATACAAAGAGCAAAACACAATTCAGCCTCCTTCCTGCTCTTTTCGCAGTGTGAGGCAACCATCTTTTTTAACCATACAACCGTCTACAAAGGAGAAAAACTCAACAGTAAAACGGTGAATTTCCACAATGTATATTTTAACACATTTAGCGGAAAATGTCAAGAATTGTAAAATTATAATAATATTTTCAATATTTTGTATAACGAGCATATGACAGCGCACAAAAGTGTACAAATCCTATTAAGAATGAAATTTTGATTTCAAAATATATTGAAGTACGATTATTTAAATTAGTTAAAATATTAAATATCTATGTATATGTGGCATACAGTGCGGCGTATATAAGAAAAATATTTTTTAAATGTAAGCATGATATCCGCTGATGCAACCACTTGAGGGGAACCCTTTATTTACGCGCAAATTTAAAATGCAAGCAAGCCTTTTAAGCTTGCTTGCACAGTAGCGGCTGAATTTGTTTTCCTTTAATTGCCATATCGGTTGTTTGCGCAATTTGCGTCATATCGGCAACAAGTGAATTTGGTTTTTTCTCAAAATCGTCCTGTCCAAACGGTACAAGATATATATTTTGCATATTAAGTAAAAGACCTATGTTTTTTGCACTTGTACCCAAACCGTCATTGGTTGAAACAGCTATAATAAGGGGTTTTGAGTTTCTCAAATTTGCCTTTGCCGCCATAGATACACACGAATCGGTTACGCCGTTTGCAATTTTTGCAATGGTGTTGCCCGTACACGGCGCAACTATTAATGCGTCCAAATAGTGCTTTGGCCCTATCGGTTCGGCACCGCGAATGGTGGATATTATTTTTTTACCCGTAATTTCTTCTATTTGGTTTATAAAATCTTTGCATTTTCCAAAGCGCGTGTCGGTGCTGTACGCCATTTCTGACATTATGGGGTATATATCCGCACCCAAATCGCAAAGACGGCTTATCTCGGGTATTACTTTAGAAAAAGTACAAAACGAACCTGTAATCGCAAATCCAATATTTAAATATGATAAATCCATTTTAAATCACCTTTTTAACAGTTTTATAAATAGCATAACCTGCACTTTGCGGTGCTGTTTTACCCGGGAGCGCGAGTGCGTGAACATTTTTTATGCCGTATTTACCGCACAGCTCTTTATTTATATATCCGGGCTTTGAAGCAAGGTCAATAATTAATGCGTCTTTATTTATAAGACGGTAATATTCGTTATTTATCAAATTGTGCGGTACTGTATTAAAAATTATGTTTTTATCGGTAAGCGCCGTTTTTATATTTTGTGAATCGGCGCACTTTAAACCGTTTGACAATATATATGCAAAATCGCTGTCTTTGCGTGCGGAAACCGTTACCTCCGCACCCAATCCTTTTAACATCTGTGCCAAAATTTTGCCTATTCTGCCGTACCCCGTTACAAGGCACTTACTGCCGCATACGGTAAACGGTGTGTTTTGCATTGCGGTTAAAATTGCACCCTCCGCCGTTGATATGGCATTATATACCATAAGCGATTCTGTTTTTGAATAATCTGTACAATTTATGCCGTTTAATTCGGCACGTTCGCAAAAAGATTTGGGAAGTACACCCCCAAAAATTGTGCGTCCGCCGAATGAGTCGGCAATATCGGCTAAAGATACTTTTATATCGGCAAACGGCGCACTTACATTTATACCGTCGTACGACGCCGGCATACCCAAAATTATAATATCCGCGCCCGATATATGCGATATATCAAACTTATCTTCGGTATTGTTTTTTTCTGTATTTTTATTACCGAGCAAACGGCAAACATTTAAACCGTCGCCCGCCAAATACATATATAAATAATCCATTCTGCTGTCTCCGCCGAGTATAATAATTTTATTTTCCATAAAAATTACCCTTCCTTTTTGTACAGATATTACATAATATGCCGTGTGAAACGAATTTGACAATACAAAAAAACAATTATGAAAATTATTTTCATTTTTGCTTGACTTTTGGTGTGTATTGAATTATAATTATAACAAATATTTTTATATTTTATAAAATATTTTAATGTTATCGCTTGAAAAGCAAACCGAAATAGTGTATACTGATATCGGTGATTAAATTTATGGAAACTATACATTTAACCGGTCTTTTAAAAAGCGATAAAGGAATATTTGCAAACAAAATATGCGAGCGTTCAAAAGGCAGACAGCACATGCACGATTATATAGAATTGCAATATATATTGTCGGGCAGCGGTGTGCATAAAATAGGTGATGCTCAAATACCCGTAAAGGCAGATGATGTTTTTTTTACAAACTGCGGTACTCCGCACTGTTTTGTATCGGACGGGGATAACCCGATTGAGCTTATAAACTGCTGTTTTATGCCCGAGCTTATTATAAATTCGGCGGTTATGTTTAATTCTTTAACATCGGTTGCGGTTGATGTGCTGTACAAAACCGTATTTCCCGATGAATACGCACAAAAACCGTTTATATACGTATACGGCGGTGCGCAAAATATGCGCAGTCTTTTTTTAACGGTGTACAATGAATACCAAAATTCAAAAATGGGAAGCGCGGGAGTTATGCTTGGCTGTTTGCTGCAAATACTTGTTTACTTTACACGTTTGTATCAAAAGCAAAATTTAAATAATTCGGCGGTTTACAATGCCAAAACGGAATATGTAAATACTGTTTTAAGGTATATTCAAAAACATTATTCAACCAAAATTTCTCTTGACGAGCTTGCAAAATCGGCCTTTTTAAGTCCCAATCACTTATGCAAAGTTTTTAAAGATATTACGGGTACAACAATGTCGGAATACATACAAAAAATACGTGTTGAAAAAGCGTGCGAACTGCTTAAAACCACAAATTCAAACACAGATAAAATTGCCGAAAGCGTCGGTTACGACGATGCAAGCCAATTCAGACGTGTATTTAAAAAAGCCGTTGGGGTGAGTCCCTCGGTATACCGAATAAATATAACGGAGGAGTAAAAAATGGGTAAAACAGGAGAAAAACTCGAAATAACAAAAGACGGTTTATTGCTTGGCGGAAAGCCTTTTTATCTTGCGTCGGGCGATATGCATTACTTTAGATTTTTTAAAGAAGGCTGGGAGCGCCGTCTCCGTCTTATGAAAGACTTTGGGCTTACGGCGGTGCAAACATATGTACCCTGGAATTTGCACGAACCCGAAAAGGGCGAATTTAATTTTGACGGCAATTTAAACATTAAAGAATTTTTGGAGCTGTGCCAAAAAATAGGAATTAAAGTAATGTTTCGTCCGTCGGGTTATATGTGTTCGGAGTGGGATTTCGGCGGACTTCCGTATTGGCTTTTAAACGATGCCGATATGACCCTTCGCACATTGGGCGGCACGTTTTTTGAGCATTTAAAAAGCTACTATAAACGTCTTGCGCCCGAATTTATACCATATTTGTCAACAAACGGGGGACCTATAATTGCGGTAGCCGTTGAAAATGAGTACGGAAGTTTTGCCGACGATACCGATTATGTTAAAGCTGTGGGCGATTTACTTAAAGAACTCGGTGTTGACGTACCGCTTTACACAGCAAACGGTGTTGAACCCGATAAAATGACAAACGGAAGCCGAAAGGAATACTGGACGGCAATAGACTGCCACGAATTATCGGACAAAGCAATCGCCGATTACACGGCATACCAAAACGACAAACCGTTTTTTGCGGCAGAATTTTGGGCAGGCAGAAGCCAGCAGTGGGGCGGATATTTTTCACGTCAAACAGCCGAAAGCGTTGCCGAAAAATATAAAGAATTGCTCCAAAAAAACACTTTTGTAAACTTTTATATGTTTTGCGGAGGCACAAACTTCGGTTTTCAAAACGGTGCACTTGTGGGACGTTTCGGCGCAGACTTGCCCGGTGCAAAAAACCGCTTTATACCTTTTGCCACAAGCTATGATGTTGACGCACCGGTAACGGAGAGCGGTATTCCAACCGAAAAGTACTTTGCGTGCAAAAAGGTGCTTAAAGAATACCTTGCAAAAAAAGGATTTGAAAACAGCGCAACCGATGATACAGCTGTACCGTCATATGTGCCGAAAGCGCAAAAAATTGAAGAAATAACTCTTACGCAAAGCGCCGACCTTTTGGATAATGTCGAAAACCTTGCGGCAGTAATAAAAAAATCGGGTATGCCTCTTACATTTGAAAAATTAAACCAGGCATACGGATTTGTACTGTACACAACTTTTGCACATTACACCGATAACAAAAAAAGAAGATTGCACATTGAAGGTCTGCACGACCGTGCCATTGTGTTTGGCAACGGTGAGTATTTGGGTACACTTATGCGTGACAGAGATACAAAACCTATAGAATTTTACATACCCGAAAGCGGGTTAAAACTCGATATTCTTGTTGAAAGTATGGGCAGAGTAAATTATGGACTTGCAATGCATACAGAATACAAAGGTATATTAAATTTTGTAAAACTCCACGTAATGGAAGATGACGGAAGTCTTTATCCGTGGGATTACTCGGTTAAAGCGTGCTGGGAAAACTATTCGCTGCCGCTTAAAGATATATCAAAAATTGATTTTACAAAACCCAAAAAAGATAACCGCCCCGCATTTTATAAAGGAGAGTTTAGCGCACAGGCAGGCGTTGACACATTTGTGGATATGCGCAAAGCACAAAAAGGCGTTGTGTGGATAAACGGTTTTAATTTGGGACGTTATTGGGAGATAGGTCCGCAGCAAACGCTTTATGTACCGGGTGAGCTGTTAAAAGATAAAAATGAGATAGTAGTGCTGGAGCTTGAAAATGACGGACGCGATATGAAAGTATCGTTCAGCGATACGGCAATGCTCGACGGGATAGACGAAGTTAAAGGTGTTGTTGAGTCTGTAGTGGGTTAATTGTTTCTTAAAAAAGTGTGCATAGTATAGGCAAACGAGACTCGAACACGCATTGCCTAACTAACAATATATAAAAACACATATACCGCATTAAATGTGATATATGTGTTTTTTGCTATTTGTTTTCTTCAAGCTGTTTTAATCTGTACGAGAGAGTCATAAGCGAGTCGCTTAAATGCACGTTTTCCACCACAACGCTGTCGGGCAGGTCAAGCTCTGTGTACGTAAAGTTCCAAAGAGCCTTAATACCGTACGATACAAGATTGTTTGCCGTTTCAAAAACTGCCGATTTTGGAACGGCAAGTATAGCGATATCGGGTTTTTGGGTTTTAATAAATTTTTCAAGTTCACTTATGGATTTTACGGTTATACCTGCCGCATGGGTGCCTGTTTTTTTATCGTCCGAGTCAAAAATGCCTATAAGCTTAAACCCGCGCTTTTCAAAAGTTTTATGATTGGCAAGCGCAAGTCCCAAATTACCCGCGCCTATTATAATTGTTTTGTAGCCTTTATCCATACCCAAAATTGAGCCTATATGTTCGCTCAGTTCTTTAACGTTGTAACCGTACCCTTGCTGACCGAAACCGCCGAACGAGTTTAAATCTTGACGTATTTGCGACGCTGTAACTCCCATTTTTTCGCTCAATTCTTTAGACGAAGTTCTTAATATATTTTTTTTGAGCATATCGCTCAAGTATCTGTAGTAACGGGGAAGTCTTTTTATAACAACCAAAGACACCTTTTTCTTTTCCACCAAAAATCACCTCGCCTATAATTATACAACCTATTGATTTTTTTGTCAATCAATGAATTGTGCGCAAACTATCACCTCATCAGACGGGCGACCCTATGTGGTCGCCCATTTTAATATTATAAAATATTCGAGGGGAAGCCGCTGTTTTAATTATTAATTATGCATTCCACACTCATAATTCCTCATTCCTAATTATTTCACAATTACCCCTTACACATAATTTCAAGCGCAATATCTTTAAATGCGGGTATGCACGATGCGGCACCGCTCTGCCCGTCCTCACACAATACAGCCATAGCATATTTGGGGGTTTCATACGGAAAATACCCTATAAACCACCCGTGTACATTAAGTTCGTCCGTTGTATTATTGTACCACCCCGTTTGTGCAGTTCCCGTTTTACCTGCAATGGCAATTATGCCGTTTTGCGCCGATTGCGCCGTGCCCTCAAGCACCGCCTCGCGCATCATATCGGCTACCGCGTCGGCACAGCTTACCGGTATTGCCCTGCCCTCATTGTTTTTACGCAAATTTTTTATAACTGCGCCTTTTTTATCCACAATGCTGTCGGCAAGGTTAATACTTTTCCACACACCGCGGTTTGCTATTATACAGGCAATATTTGCCGCCTGTACCGGTGTAATTAAAAGCTCCCCCTGCCCTATACTTAAATTAACGCTTTCCATATCCGTGTAAACACCGCGCACAGGCACATTTCCGCGCGCCTCAAGCTGCGGTATATTTGTTACGGTGCTGCCAAGCAAAAATTTTTGCGCCGTATCACATAAAATTTTTCCGCCGCATTTAAGCCCCACATTATAAAACACGCTGTTGCACGACTTGGCAAAACCTGTCTTTAAATTTATATGCCCGTGCGTACCGTTGCATAAAAAATCCTTGCCGCCGCAATTAATTTTACCAAAACAATCAAACTCCGAATTTAAATTGTATATCCCGTTTTCGATTGCACCGCAGGCTGTAATAATTTTAAAAATACTGCCGGCATTATATGCCGAAAATGCGCGGTTTACAAGGGGGCTGCTTGCCGATGAAACAGCGCTTTTAATATCGTTTACGTCAAAATCGGGACGGCTTGTCGATGCCAAAATGTCAAAACTCGATACGTCAAGCACAACTACAGCACCGCTTTTTATATATTTATCCATATTTTTTTCAACAATGTTTTGTATTCGCCTGTCTACGGTAAGTTTTATGTTGGAGTCGGACATATAATCGGCATTTTTTATTTTGTACATACCGTTGTATGTGGGATTGCCCGCCGCGGTGTTGATTAAATCCAGCCTTATTTTTTTGTTTGTTGATAACTCTTTGTTAAATATTTTTTCAATACCGCTTGCACCCGAGTAATCGGCATTTAAGTAGCCTGATATATGATGCATTACAGATGTATCTGCGTACCTTGACGGCATTTCAAAAACATATGCGTTATTTTTATCGCTTTTACCGTCATATAAACTTATACCGTTTGAATTTAATATAAATTTATTGCTGTGGGTATTTGTAAACGGTATCATATTTTTATCGTAAATATCGCCGCGGCAGGGACGTATATCTATACCCGACGCACGCTGTGATACGGCTTTTTGAGTATAAAATACGTTTTTTACCGTGCTTATGTTAAGAAGTACGGCACACAATATTAAAAGTATACCCGAAAATGCCGCAATAAATATTTTGCGCCGTATTGTTATTGTTTCTTTATGTGATAACATATTTTTAATCGCTCCCGTATTAATTACGCACGGCAATGTGTGCTTAATTTTATATTGCCTGTGCCTGCATAATGTTTTCGTTTTTTAGTATTTCCGCCAATTGTAATTTTATTACTGTTAAAACAGTTGACATATATAATTTTTTGTAATATAATATTTGTTGGAATCATATTTATATAAATACGCAAAATATGCCAATAATAAAAAATCAAAAAGCGTAAATGCAGTAAAAAATTGTATGGGAATGAAATGATTGGTAATGATTAAAAATAATGGTATTAAATTTAAAAAACACAGTTTTTTTAATATAAAAACCGCCTTTATTATTGTGCTGGCGGCAATTGTGTGTACCACAGCGTTTATTTTTTCAAACTCACTCGAAAATTCCGAAACAAGCAATAATAAAAGCGATAAAGTTGCCGCGGCAACAGAGCCTGCGGTAAACTCCGTTACGCAAAAATTGTCGGGCAAAAAAATTCCTCAAGACAAATACAGAGAATACGTGCGCAAAGCCGCGCATTTTAGCGAATTTATGCTGCTTGGCGCATTGTACACGGTATTTATGCTTTTAATAGAAAAAGCGTTTACAAAGCTTTTGTTTATGCCGCTTTTCTTTTGCTTGCTTACCGCGTGTACCGATGAATTTATACAAAACTATACCGGCAGAACAAGCTTGCTTAAAGATGTGTTTATAGACTTTGGCGGTGCGTGTACGGGTATACTTGTTGTGTTTGTTGTGTTTACCGCTTTAAAAAGACGCAAACAAAAATATAAATTAAGACTTTAGTTTTTCTTAGGCAAGAGGGAGTTGAACACGCATTGCCCGACACCGGATGTTTTTCACAATCTTTCAGCTTGTCGGCTTTGATGGGCGACAGCCCACCTGCATCCTGCCGCACTAAAATCTTGCAAAAAACATCTCGGTGGCGGGTGCGAGCAGTTTAACATAAGAGATTTTTGTTGTTATAAGAAAAACACCGCAGGGAATACGATTGTATTTTCAAGGGGTTTGACGCAATAACGGCGAAAATTTCTATGTTAAACCAATACGGGTTCGACTCTCTCTTGCCTATCCTTAATAAGCATATTTATTCTGCGCAAGGTCTTTTTATCTTGCGTTTGCCAATACAGATAATCATCCCATGCTCTGTCCTCCCACAACAACCTCATTATTCCACCTCTATTAATTTATGTTCCGCAAAATGTGCTTTCCCGTCCTTTATGTCATTTACAATATTTTCCAAATAACGTATATTGCTTTCAGAATAAAAAGGATCTACCGAAACATCAAAAGGTATTCTTTTTTCACGTGCGACTTTTTTTGCAAAAATCGTAAAAGCCGCACTCATAGAAAGCCCAAGCTCGTTACAGGCTTGTTCCATAGATTTTTTTACATTGGGGTCTAATTTAAAATTTACATTAACGTTTGCTGTTCGTGACATAAAAACATCTCCCTTCGTAATTATATTATATGCCAAAATAAATAAAATGTCAATAAATATTATTAATATTTTCTTTATATTTACTCGTTTTTTGCTTATGGTTTTCTGTGTAATAATATTATCCCAAAAAAATTGATTATTTTTAAAAAATGTGTTATAATTATTTACATAAAATGCAAAAAATATAAAATCCGCTTTTACACGGGAGATGATAAATTTGAAAAAATTACTTATAATTGACGGAAACAGCATTGTAAACCGCGCATTTTTTGCAATTAAAGCGCTGTCCGACAAAAACGGTATGTATACAAACGGAATATTCGGTTTTTTGAATATATATTTTAAACATACGGAGGAATTAAAACCCGACTTTGTTGCGGTGGCTTTTGACCTTAAAGCGCCCACATTCCGCCATAAAAAATACGCACAGTATAAGGCGCAGCGAAAGGGTATGCCCGACGAGCTTAAAATGCAAATGCCCGTACTTAAAGAAATACTGCGAGCAATGAACGTTGCCATATACGAAAAAGAGGGATATGAGGCGGACGATATAATAGGTACCGTAAGCCGTATATGTGATGAAAATAGCGTTGAATGTTATATTTTAACGGGCGATAAAGATGATCTTCAGCTTGCAAGCAATAATACAAAAATACTTTTAACGGTAACACGTATGGGAGTTACCGATACAACCGTTATGGACGATAAGGCGGTAAAGCAAAAATACGGCGTTACCCCAACGGAATTTATAGATGTAAAGGGGCTTATGGGCGATACGTCCGACAATGTGCCGGGTGTTAAAGGCATAGGCGAAAAGTCGGCATTTGCATATATACAAAAATTTTCGAGTATAGAAAATCTTTACAAAAACATAGATAACGAAATAATAAAACCCGCCGCGCGCAAAAAACTTGTCGACGGTGAGGATATGGCGTATTTAAGTAAAGAACTTTGTACAATCGACCGCAATGTACCGATGGATTTTAATATTGAAGATACCGCCGTTAAGCCGTACAACACCGAAGTTTTAACACAGCTTTTTAAAAATCTCGGTTTTAAAACATTTTTAAAAAAATTGGGTGCGGACAGTACATCCGACGCACTTAAATTCGACCGCAAGTTTGAATATACCGACGATGCGGCAAGTTTAAAAGATATACTCAAAAACACAAAAGACTCTTTTGTGTATAAAATTTTCTACAGCGGCAAAAAAGACGCGTTTCAAAGCGCAATTCATTCTCTTTGCTTTACCGACGGCAAAAAAATATATTATGCAAAATGCAGTTTGTTAATGACCGAAGATGATATTGCCGAGTGCATAAAGCCTATTTTTGAAAATGATAAAATAATAAAAATATCCGATAATATCAAAGCCGATATTGTAAACTTAAATGCATACGGTATATGCCTTGACACGTCGTATTTTGATACCTCCGTTGCGGCATATATTATAGACCCGTCACGCTCGGGGTACGAAATAAGCGGTATTGCACGTCAGTTTACCGATATTGATATTGCCGACGAAAAAAGCATTTTCGGTACAGGCAAATCAGCAAAAACGGTAGACGAAATTGACGGTAGGACGCTTGAAAAATATATAACCGAACAGCTTTGCGCAATTGAGCTTTTAAAAGAATACGAAGAAAAAACAATAACGGAGCGTGAGCAGCAAAAACTTTTGTACGATATTGAACTTCCGCTTACACACGTGCTTGCCCAAATGGAAATTGAGGGATTTACCGTAAACTCGGCACAGCTTGAAAGCTTTTCCAAAATGCTTAAAACACGCATAAGCGATATTGAAAAACAAATATACGATTATGCGGGCGAAATATTTAACATATCGTCAACCAAACAACTTGGAGTTATACTGTTTGAAAAAATGGGACTGCGTGTTGTTAAAAAAACCAAAACGGGTTACTCAACCGACGCGGACGTGCTTGAAAAACTTAAAAGCGCCCACCCCATAATTGAATGTATTATAGAATACCGTACGCTTACAAAGCTTAAATCGACATATGCCGACGGGCTTTTATCGGTTATATGCCCCGACGGTAAAATTCACTCAAAATTTAATCAAACGGTTACCGTAACGGGCAGAATAAGCTCAACCGAACCAAATTTGCAAAATATACCCACACGCACGGAGCTGGGCAGAGAAATACGAAAAATGTTTACCGCAAAAGACGGCTGTATATTAACCGACGCGGACTATTCGCAAATAGAACTGCGGGTGCTTGCCCATGCGGCAAACGACGAAACAATGATAAACGCGTTTTTGGACGGCGAAGATATACACAAATCCACCGCCGCAAGCATATTCGGTGTGGATAAAGAGGACGTAACAAGCGTTATGCGAAGCCACGCAAAAACAATTAATTTCGGCATTATATACGGTATGGGCGATTTTTCGCTTGCGCAGGATTTGCATATTACAAAAAAAGAGGCAAAGGCATATATAGAAAGCTACTTTGAAAAATTTTCGAGCGTGCGCCGTTATATGGACAGCACCGTTGAAAATGCAAAAAAAGACGGTTTTGTTACAACCCTTTTCGGCAGACGGCGCTATATTGCCGAGCTTTCATCGTCCAATCATATGGTGCGCGCATTCGGTGAGCGTGCCGCAATGAACACCCCCATACAGGGCAGCGCGGCAGATATTATTAAAATTGCAATGGTTGCGGTATCGCGCGAACTTAAAAGGCAAAACCTAAAATCAAAGCTTATTTTGCAGGTACACGACGAACTTATTATTGAAACGTATGAGGACGAAACAGAACGCGTAAAACAGATTTTAACCGAGTGTATGCAAAATGCCGCGCATCTTAACGTACCGCTTGTTGCCGAGGCGAACACCGGCAAAACGTGGTACGACGCAAAATAGAAATGAGATAAAATGAAATAAAAAGAACGAAAGATGTGATATAAAAAATGATACTTGGTATAACAGGCGGCACGGGTTCGGGAAAAAGCGTTGCGTCGGAATTTTTTAAAAACAACGGGTTTTATATAATGGATTTTGACAAAATATCGCGAATTGTAACTTGTGCAAATTCGCCTTGTTTAAAAGAGCTTACAAAAATTTTCGGCAACGATATTTTAGATGCCGACGGTAATTTAATACGCAGAAAGCTTGGCTCAATTGTGTTTAAATCACCGCAGAAATTGGGTATTTTAAACGAGATAACGCATAAATATATATTAAAGTATGCATTTGACGATTTAAAAAAACACACAGGCGAGGATATAGTGTTTGACGCACCCCTGCTTTTTGAGGCACAACTCGATAAATACTGCCAAAAAACGCTTGCGGTAATATGCGACACAAATTTGCGCGTACAGCGAATTAAACAGCGCGACAATTTAACCGAACAGGCGGCTTTTGACCGTATTTTAAGCCAGCCGCAAAGTGAATATTACATTCAAAAAAGTGATTATACCGTATTAAATAACGGTAACATTGACGAATTTTTAAAAGAGCTTAACAATGTTTTAAAACAAATAAAAGGAGAATAACCGTGGTTGTTGCAATAAAGATGCGCACATTTAAAAGACTTAAATTGCTGTTTGTATGCGTGCTGCTTATACTTGTATGTGTTAAAATACACCCCGTTACATATGTAATGCAAAAAATATATCCTCTTAAATACGAAGATATTATAATAAAATATTCACGCGAATATAATCTCGACCGCTACCTTGTAATGGCTGTAATAAGCGCCGAAAGCAACTTTGACGAAACGGCGCAAAGCCATAAAAACGCAAAAGGGCTTATGCAGGTTACCGACGATACGGCACAATGGATATGCAAAAAATACGGCATTAACGCTAACAGCGCCGAAAATGTTGAAAATGATAAAAATGATAAAAATTCCGAAAAAATTAAAAATCCCGATTTTTTTGACCCCGACACAAATATACATATAGGCTGCGCCTACCTTGAATTTTTGCTCAATACATTCGACGGCAACGTTAAAAACTCGATAGCGGCATATAATGCGGGGCACGGAAACGTGGCAAAATGGCTTGATGACTCAAACCATACCGACGACGGCGAAAATTTAAAGAGCATACCTTTCGGCGAAACGGATAAATATGTAAATAAAGTTATAAAGCGCATTTATATTTACAAAAAATTATACGGCGGAAAATAAAAATGGATAATCAAAAAAACACACAAAATACACAAAACACAAAAAATACAAAAAATACTCCACTTCAAAAACCAAATAAAAACCTTACCGTTGACAGGCTCAATATATTATTGTGCCTTATTGTGGTGTTTATTCACTCATTCGGCGGGGCGGTATCGCGTATGAACCAAAATACGGCGGTGTATATAGCGTCGTATTCCGTTTTAAGGTGCTGTGCGTTTGTGGTACAGGGATTTTTCTTTTTAAGTGCATTAAAATTTGCAATAGGATACAAAAACAGAGCCTTTAATTACGTTCAATTTTTAAAAAAGCGGTTTTCAAAAATACTTATACCGTATATTCTTACGGTAGTAATTTATTATATATGCTTTTACTTTATGCATTATTTTAACAAATTCAGTTTGTACGATATGATTAAATATATGGTAAACGGCAGAATTTCGGCACCGTTTTACTTTGTTATTGCGCTGATTGGATTTTATTTGCTTATGCCGTTTTGGATTTTTGCGGTTAAAAAAATAAACAAATATGTTTTGTTTGGCTCATCGGTAATTGTATTTGCGGTGTGGAACAAGTTTTTTGCGCCGTATATAGACTTTAACGATGTGATTTTTGTGTCGTATATCCCCTATTGGTGTTTGGGTCTTGCGCTCGGTGCAAACTATAAAAAGTTTTTGGGTTTTATGTCAAAAAAATATGTTTTGCCTGTTTCGGCGGTACTGTTTTTTATAATGTGTTACTTTGACGGATATTTTTTCTATATTATGTTAAATGCGGGCAAAACAGGATTTTACAATCATATGATACACTTGGTATTTTGCATATCGGCAATAATGTTTTTGTGGAGCGTATTTACAAAATTTGAGCATAAACCTCTGAACAATTTAAGCGGCGTAATAAATTCGCAGTCGTACAACATATACCTTATACACTGCCTTTTGCTTGCGTTTTTTGACTTCTTTTTTAATATTTTATCGGTACATTTTACGGCATTTTCCGCAATCAGGATATCCGTTTACGCGTCTTTAAGGGTACTCGGTACGTATGCGGTTATCTGTTTGTTGGCACTTGGTGTAACAAAAATTAAAATTAGGAATTAATAAACTCCCACCTCACCACCGCCTACGGCGGAGCCTCTCCTCAAGGCGAGGCCTTTCTTTGTGTTCATTGTTATGTAGAATGCAAAAAAAGACGATGAAGAATGAAAATTAAAATATATTTAAATTAGTGCACAATCAATGGCTTCCCCTCGAGGGGAAGCTGTCACCGTAAGGTGACTGATGAGGTGATAGTTTACGCACAAATATGGCTTCCCCAATATATTCGTAGGGGCGACCCTGTGTGGTCGCCCGTTAAAAAATAATTTTCTATATGCCGAATTATGAAATATAGAAAGTATAATTCTTTTTTTCTTGACAATACAACATTTTTGTTGTATAATACTTATACAATAAAAATGTTGTATATTATTATTAAAGTGGTGCATATTATGAAAGTACACACATATGAAAATTCAAGCGGCAAAGATTTAATAAAAAAATATATAGATAAACTCTCAACAGCAGAACAAGTTGATGGATATTCGGTACTAAAAGCGCTTGAGGACAACCGAATTAACGAATTAAACATAAAACCGTGGCAAGGTAAGATTTATGAAGTCTATTTCTATAAGCACAACAGAATTTTTTATGTAACAATTGAGAATAAAGATGTATATTTACTTCACGCTTGCAAAAAACAAAAAAATAAAACCGAGTTAAAAGATAAAAACATTGTATTGTCAAGAGCTAAAGAGCTTGGAAAAATATTGAACAAATGCCTAATATAAGGAGGTTTGTATACTATGCCGTTTAAACAAATTAATGTAAATGAAACAATATCCGAAAAAAGAAAGAATAATGCTGAATTTGATGCATTATGGCAGCAAAGCAGAAACGAGTACAATCTGCTTTCACAACTTGTTAAAATAAGAAAAAGCGCTAATATATCACAAACAGAATTGGCAAAAATGAGCGGAAATAAGCAACAGATGATTTCAAGAATAGAAAACAAAGAAAACAGTCCCACTCTAAAAACCTTATGCAGTATATTAAATGTATTGGGATATGAAGTAAAATTTGAACCGATAAAGAAATAACAAGAGCGGATATTATCCGCCTGCATTTATTTTACAATATTAAAACACGGGCGGCCAAATAGGGGCGCCCGTTGCCTAATTATTTATTCTGTGCCTCATTTATAAGCGCCTCAACCTCATTGGGGTTTAAATGCCGCCACCGCCCCATAGGGAGATTGCC
>USKN01000017.1 GCA_900555295.1 uncultured Eubacteriales bacterium | reverse complement strand
TACGGAAAATTTACCTAAAAAAACGGGTTCGGATATCGTAACGTCTGCCTATGCAAACGAGACTCGAACACGCATTGCCTAAACAAAGGTCGTATCGCAAAATAATGCGGTACGCTCTGTTTTGTTGAGATTATCCTGTTTGATTTTATAAAACACTTCTTAAAAATTGTTTTGCTTTATCAGTTTTGGGGTTGTCAAAAATTTGTTCGGGAGTGCCTTCCTCCTCGAGTTTGCCGTCACACATAAACAAAACTCTGTCGGCAACGGCGCGGGCAAATCCCATTTCGTGGGTTACAACCGCCATTGTCATACCCGATTTTGCAAGGTCGGTCATAACGTTTAATACTTCTCCTACCATTTCGGGGTCAAGCGCCGATGTAGGCTCATCAAACAACATAACGTCAGGGCTCATACACAAAGCGCGTACTATTGCAACACGCTGTTTTTGCCCACCCGAGAGCTGTGCCGGGTACGAGTCGGCTCTGTCTTTAAGACCAACTCTTTTAAGCATTTCAAGCGCCTGTTTATTTGCTTCTTCTTCCGATAATTTTAAAAGCTGTACAGGTGCCAAAGTAAGGTTTTTAAGTACAGTCATATGCGGAAATAAATTAAACTGCTGAAACACCATTCCCATACGTCTGCGGTGAATATTTATATTCACATTAGGGTCGGTTATGTCAACTCCCTCAAAGTACACGTGTCCCGATGTTGCGCTTTCAAGCAAATTAAGTGAACGCAAAAATGTTGATTTGCCCGAGCCTGACGGCCCTATAATTACCACAACTTCACCTTTTTTTATTTCGGTTGAAACATCATTTAGTGCGTGTACACCGTTTGAAAATATTTTTGTAAGGTTTTCTGTTTTTATTATAACATTATCTTTATTATCTTTCATTTGTTCTGAGACTCCTTTCAAGTTTTCCTACAAGATAAGAGAAGAATATAACCATAACAAGGTATATAAGCGCAACCGCTATAAGAGGCATAAATGCGTCGTACGTTCTTCCTCGTATAATATCGCCGCCGCGTGTTAAATCCTGAAGTGCCACATAACCCGATACAGACGTTTCTTTTAAAAGCACAATAAATTCGTTTGCAAGTGCGGGAAGTACATTTTTAAATGCCTGCGGAAGTACAATAAAGCACATTGTTTGTACATAGTTAAATCCAAGAGAGCGCCCCGCTTCGGTTTGTCCTTCGTCTATCGACATTATACCCGAACGTATTATTTCGGCAACATATGCACCTGAATTTATACCGAATGCCAATACCGCAATTAATACTTTGTTGTGTGATGACGCAAAAATAATGTAATACGATATCATAAGCTGAACTACAACAGGTGTTCCTCTTATAATTGTTAAGTATATATGGCAAAGCGTATTAAAAAATTTAAGTATAAATCTCGAAAAAGAGCCCTTTCTTAAATCGGCGTATATTTTATCGTATGTTGAGCGTATTGTTGCAATAATTATGCCTATTAATATACCCAAAATTACAGCAAAAAACGTAACTTGCAGAGTAACTAAAAGGCCGTTTGTTATATATTTCCATCTTTGTCCCGTTATAAAATCATTTACAAATTTTATTTTTTGCATATCGAACCATTCGTTTATATTTGTAATCCATTCGTTCATATCAAAAAAATCCCCCTTTGTCGGCTGTGTTAATTTATGAATACTTTTCAATGTAAAAATGCCCTAATATCGGCAAAAAGCAGCATAAAGCTGCTTTTTGCAAATAAAATAAATATTAATGTTTTAATATTATTTAATGTATTTGTCTACAATTTTTTGTACCGTACCGTCATCAATAAGTTTTTTAAGAGCTTTATTTACTTTGTCGCCAAGTTCTTTATTGTTTTTTGCAAAGCAAATTGCATAGTCTTCAACAGCATACTCGGTATCGAGTATTTTAAGACCTTCGTTTGCTTCGACAAATGCTTTTGCAGGTTCGTTATCTATTACAACACAGTCAATTTTGCCGGCTTTAAGTGCTTCAACGGCGTCTGCGCCTTTGTTGTATCTTTCAACCGTACCCAAACCTTTGTCTTCAATATCAGATGTTGAGTAAATATCACCCGTGGTGTTTGACTGAACACCGATTTTATAATTTCCGTCGCCGAAAAGGTCATCTGCCTTTGTAATGGGTGAACCGTCTTTAACTATAATAACCTGAATACCCGTAGCGTAAGAATCCGAAAAGTCAACGCTTACAAGTCTGTCTTCGGTAACTGTTAAACCTGCCATACCCATATCGGCTTTGCCCGACTGAACAGACGCTATAACAGAGTCAAAAGCCATATCTTCAATTTTAAGGTCCATACCTATTTCTTTTGCAATTGCGTCGGCAACTTCGGCGTCAATACCTACAATTTTGCCGTTGTCATCGTAATACTCATACGGAGGAAATTCCGCATTTGTAGCCATAACAAGTGTATTTTTGCTATCTGTTTTTGTTGCCGCATTGTCTTTGTTATCTGTGTTTTTACCGCATGATGCAAATGCAAAAACCACACACGCACTTAAACAAAGCGCAACTGCTTTTTTGAAAAGTTTCATAAAATATCTCTCCATTCATTTTCATAATTTCATATCATATATAATACCCTTTTATTTAAGTAAAGTCAATGATTTTTTGCTAAAATTTATAAATTTTATATTTATTTATACAAATTTATGGCATTTTTGAGCATATTGCTGATTAATAATACTTATTTATGCGATTATACTGCATAAAATTGCAATTTAAAAATGTATAAATTTAAAAAAAAAGAAAAAAATAACCGATATAGTTTTTAATATCGGAAGGGTGATTTATAATTATGAAAGATAAAATTTTCGGAGTGCTTCAGCGAGTGGGACGTTCGCTTATGCTTCCGATTGCTATTTTGCCTGTTGCCGGTTTGTTTTTGGGAATAGGAGGCTCTTTTACAAATGCCACGTTTTTGGAAACATACGGGCTTACGCGTTATTTGGGCGAGGGTACGGCGGCATATAATGTGCTTACCGTGCTAAACGACGCAGGTTCGGTTATTTTTAACAATTTACCTCTTATTTTTGCCATAGGCGTTGCAATAGGTATGGCGCGCCGCGAAAAAGACACGGCGGCACTTGCCGGTGCAATAGCGTTTTTTATTATGCACGCGTCAATTGCGGCTCTTGTAAGCGTAAGCGGCGAAAAACTGCCCAACGGGTCAACGGTTGATGTTTTGGGTATGACATCACTGCAGCTCGGCGTTTTCGGCGGTATTATAACGGGACTTGGCGTTGCGGCTCTTCATAACAAATACTATAATATTGAACTCCCGCAGGTTTTATCATTCTTTGGCGGTACGCGATTTGTTCCTATAATTTCGGGTGTGGTTTACCTAATTGTTGGTATACTGATGTTTTTTATATGGCCCCCGATACAAAACGGAATAAATGCTCTAGGCGGTTTTGTAATGAAAACGGGATATATAGGCACGTGGATATATGGTATACTTGAAAGAGCGTTAATTCCGTTTGGACTTCATCACGTATTTTATTTGCCTTTTTGGCAAACAGCGCTCGGCGGTACGGCGCAAATCGGCGGCAAGGTTATAGAGGGTGCGCAAAATATATTTTTTGCCGAACTGTCAACACCGGGCATTACGCATTTCAGCGTAGAGGCTACACGTTTTATGGCTGGTAAATTTCCCTTTATGATATTTGGACTCCCGGGAGCGGCGCTTGCAATATATAAATGCGCCAAAGACGATAAAAAGAAAACGGCAGGCGGTCTTTTGCTTTCGGCGGCGCTTACTTCTATGCTTACCGGTATAACCGAACCGCTTGAATTTACCTTTTTGTTTGTTGCACCGCTCCTATACGGTGTGCATTGTATATTTGCGGGGCTTTCATATATGCTTATGCACATATTAAATGTTGGCGTGGGTATGACTTTTTCAGGCGGTCTTATAGACCTTATACTTTTTGGCGTACTTCAGGGAAATTCAAAAACAAATTGGTTAAATATTGTATGGGTAGGGCTTATATATTTTGTAATATACTATTTTATGTTCAAATTATTAATACAAAAATTCAACTACAAAACGCCGGGGCGTGAAGACGACGGAGAGGAAACCAAACTCTATACGCGAAAAGATACCGACGCTAAAAAGAACTCCGAAAAAATAAGCGCGGTTATTGTTGAGGGGCTTGGCGGAAAAGAAAATATTTCCGATGTTGATTGCTGTGCAACACGATTACGAATAACGGTACGCGACGCGTTAAAGGTTAACCAAACCGTATTAAAACAAAGCGGTGCCGCAGGAGTGGTAGTAAGCGGAAACGGTGTTCAGGTAATATACGGACCGCGCGTTACGGTAATAAAGGCAAATCTTGAAAACTATCTTAATGTAAAAATAGACGATACGCATTTTATAATGTCGCCGCTTACGGGCAGAAGCGTTTTGCTTAATACGGTTAAAGACGAAGCGTTTGCAAGCGGTGTACTCGGCAAAGGTGCGGCAATTATACCAACATCAAATATACTTGTTGCACCTTGCGGTGGTGTGGTGGACAATGTCGCCGAAACGGGACACGCAATAGGAATTAATGCTAATTTCGGCGCACAGGTTCTTATGCATATAGGTTTTGATACGGTAAAGCTAAACGGTAAATTTTTTAAGGTTCTCGTAAAAGAAGGGGACAGTGTTAAAACAGGTGATAAACTTATAGAATTTAATTTGGACGAAATAAAAAAAGCAGGGTATGATATTACAACACCTGTTGTAATTTGTAATTCCGACGAGTTTGCCGATGTTTTGCCGAGTACGGGAAAACAGGTTGTATCGGGCGAAGAACTTATTGAATTAAAGAGGTAAAAATGGATTATGATGTTATAATTGCAGGCGGCGGTTGTGCGGGACTTACCGCGGCTATGTATTTGGCACGTGCAGGTATGCATTGTGCGGTGCTTGAGGCAAAAAATGCGGGCGGACAAATTGTATCCGCCCCCGAAGTTGAAAATTACCCCGCATTGCCAAAAATAAGCGGAGCCGAATTTGGCAAACAGCTTTTAAATCAGGCGCAAAGTTTTGGCGCAAAAATTATTTACCGCAGGGCGGAAAGCTTTGAAATTAAACAAGGCATTTTTAACGTTTTAACATCTGATAAAATTTATTCGGCAAGGGCATTAATTATTGCAATCGGTGTTAAAAGAAGAAAACTCAATGTTATAGGCGAGGACAGGCTTTTGGGCCGCGGCGTATCATACTGTGCCGTATGTGACGGTATGTTTTTTAAAAATAAAACGGTTTGCGTTGCGGGCGGCGGCAACAGTGCCCTTGAAGATACGCTGTATCTGTCGGATATATGCAAAAAAGTATATTTAATACATCGGCGCAATGAGTTTAGAGCCGAAAGCATTGTAACCGATGCACTGAAAGGAAAAAACAATATTGAATATGTGCTTAATAATGTTGTTGAAAGTGTAAACGGCAGCAGTTTTGTAACAGGCGTTACCGTTAAAGATGTCAAAAGCGGTACAAAAACCGAAATAAATGCCGACGCATTATTTGTGGCAATAGGAAAAATACCCGATACGGGGCCGATAATTAATTTGCTTGAAAATAAAGACGGATACATCGTAACCGACTCAAATATGCAAACATCCGTAAACGGTATTTTTGCCGCGGGCGACTGTCGTTTGTCAAAAGTCAAACAGCTTACAACTGCCGCGTCCGACGGTACTTTGGCGGCTCTTTCCGCGGCAGAGTATATAAAGAAATTATAATTTTTTCATTTTCAAAAAATGCTCAAATATGGGCGTGCGGTACTTTTTTTATGCCGCACACTCTTTTTAAATTAAAACATTACACCAAATACTTGTATACATTTTATAATGTAATTTAAAATCCGCAGAGTATATAAGCGTTTTTTATTTAAAGTTTGTAAAATTCACTCCTATGTTATAAAAAGGTTAAAACTTTATAAATTTAAATAATTATTACGGTATAAATTTTTTGGGAGAGCAATTATAAAATTTTTTAAACAGTTTATAAAAATAACACAAATCGGGCAGATTTACCGCATTTGCCGCCTCGGTTACATTGTATTCTCCGCTTTTGAGCAAATCGGTTGCCTTTTTTATACGCAGGTAATTTTTGTATGTAACGGGTGACATTTGCTTGTATTTTTTAAACAAACGTCTGAAAGTGCTTTCGCTTACATTACACATTTCGGCAAGCTTTCGCGGTTCGGTATCTTCAAGATAATGGTTTTCGAGATACATTATGCCTTTGTATATTGCGGAGTGCTTGCTTTTAATCATTTTGTACAAATTATCGTTAAACAAACTGTATATTATGCGGTATATTTCGGACAATATTTCAAGTTTATAACCCGGGCCGCCGTCAAGCCATACATTGTAAAGCTTTGTAAATGTTTCGAGGTAATAACCGTTTTTATCGTATGCGGCAATTGTAATTTTATGAGGTAGGCTTATATAGCGGTCATCGGATATAAAATTAACCGATATATATTCGCCTTTTGAAAAGGTTTCCCATTTTGATTTATATGTTATATTGTTTGGCAAATATGCAATATATCCTTGCGGTACGCGTATTTCGCCCTCTGTATTTTCGTTAAATACAATGCACCCCTTTTTTACATAAAAAAACCTGCAAAACGGTTTGTCTCCTGAACGGCAAACGCAAGCGTCGGGCGGATTTACAATTGATGAATAAACCCCAAAATTACGTGTGTTTACAAAATCGTTTATTTTTACAAAAAAATCGCTCATATTACCGCCCTCCAATTCTATATGTGATTATATTGTACAATAAAAGAGTTGATTTGTAAATAGCTATTTTCAAATAAATGTGTTACAATTTACAAAAGAATTATTTGGGAGGTAATATTATGAAAATTGGTATAGTGGGATTAGGCTATTTTTCCGATGACTTTGTACGGCTTTTTAAACTTCATCCCGATGTTGAAGAAGTTGTAGTTGCCGATTTGGACAGTGACAGAGTAAAGATATCGATGCAAAAACACGGTATTAAAAGAGGTTTTAATTCGTTTGAAGATTTGCTTCAAAATGCGCCCGATGTAGATTCAATAGGAATATTTACACAGCGCCATCTCCACGGACCTATGATAGTTAAAGCACTTGAAATGGGAAAACACGTGTACAGTGCTGTACCTATTGGCTGTACAATTGAAGAAATTGAAAAAATAATAGATTTGGTTAAGAAAACACATCTTATTTATATGATGGGCGAAACCTGCTATTATTATCCTTGCGCAATATTCTGCCGTGAAAAATATAAAACCGGCGAAATGGGTAAGTTTGTATACGGCGAGTCGCAATATTATCACGATATTTGCGAAATGTATGAGAGTTTTAAGCATACGGGCGGACCTAATTGGAGAAGAGTTGCAGGTATTCCGCCAATGTTTTACCCCACACATTCAATATCTATGTTGTTTTCGGCAATCGACCAGCACGCACTTAAAGTATCGTGTATGGGTTACCGCGATAATCACGAGGACAATATATACGGCGAAAATAAAAATAATTGGGCAAATCCGTTCAGTAACGAAACGGCAATTTTTCAAATGTCGGGTGGCGGAGTGGCAAGAATTAACGAATTCCGCAGAGTTGGAATAAACAAGCCGTCATCATATATTACCTGTATGTACGGCGAAAAAGCGGCATATGAGTGTTCGGTTACAAACCATACATATCAAATAGGCGTTGCAAGCGGCAAAGAACCGTACATTGAAGATGTGGGTCACCTTGTAAATACAATAGATTATAACAAAGACCTTAAAGCCGGTACAATGGATATGCATCGCGACCCGATATCGGTTAAATATATTGAGGGATTTGCACCTATTCAAAACAGGGACAGACTCCCCGATATAATGAAAAACACTCCCAATTTCAGCCATTATAACTCGCATCCGTTCTTGGTTGACGACTTTGTTCGTGCCGTAACGGAGGATAAGCTTCCGCCAAACAATGCCTGGGAGGCAGCACGTTATATGATACCGGGACTTATTGCGCACGAATCGGCCCTTAAAGACGGTTTGCTTATGGACATACCTGATTTTGGCACTGCACCGTCGGATTGGGAAAGACTTACGTATAAACAAAAAGATAATTATTCGGATATGAGCCACGATTATAAAGTTGCCGAGAATATCGAGAATATATAGTTTAATAACATATTAATTAAAGGACTGCGGTTATATTAAAACAGCAGTCCTTTAATAATTAAAACGCAGTAATTGTTTTTATATAATCTTTTGCAAAATCTACAAATGCAAGCGAAACCGCTGATTGAATTTGTTTTTTCTTCCACACCAAAACAGGGCCAAATTCAATGGGCGGCGCAAGAGGAACAAATTTTTAATCTTTAAACTTACTTTAAAGTTCAATTGAGAGTATAACTCCCATTTTTTTGCTCGCCATTATTGCGGCATTGTAGAGTAATATGTAATAACTTGTATCCGTACTTTAAAAAAGTGGGAATTAAATATCCGGTTATAAAATTCAAACGTATGATATCACAATGGGGCAGCTGTCATACAAAAAAGAAAGTTTTAACTTTTAATACAAATCTTATGTATGTACCTTACGAATGTATTGAGTATGTTGCGGCACACGAATTTACACATTTTTTGGTGCCAAACCATTCAAAAAAGTTTTATACGGAGCTTTCAAAAGTAATACCCGATTGGAATGTGCGCAGGCACAAACTCAAATCAATAATACTGCAGTAAACTGTGACAATACAAAGATTTCTTTTCAATAAATACGGGCGTGCGGCAATTTTAATACTTTGCCGCACGCCCGATTAATATATTTGTTACAGTCTGCGCGAATACTTTTCTATTTTTTCGGCTTTAAACTGTTTATAGCATTTATTTTCTATTGCTTCCCGAATTTGCGTCATCATATTGTTATAAAAGTATAAATTATGAAGAACGCATAAACGCATTGCAAGCATTTCTTTTGCTTTAAACAAATGGCGAATATATGCTCTTGAATAATTTTTGCAGGCGGGACATTGACAATCGGGGTCAATGGGCCTCATATCACGAATATACTTTTCGTTTTTTAAATTCATATATCCTTTTTCGGTAAACAGGTTGCAGTGACGGGCATTTCGGCTTGCAATTACACAATCAAAAAAGTCTATTCCACGGTCAACACTTTCAAGAATATTTTCGGGAGTGCCCACACCCATTAAATATCTTGGTTTGTTTTCGGGGGCATAGGGGATAACCGCATCTATTGTATCATACATTTCTTGATGTGTTTCACCTACAGCAAGACCGCCTATTGCATATCCGTCAAGGTCAAGTTTTGCTATTTTTTTCATATTGTCTATTCTTAAATCTTTAAATGTTGCACCTTGATTTATTCCAAACAGCATTTGTTTTTTATTTATTGTTCTATCCAATGAATTAAGCCTTTTCATTTCGGCGTTGCAGCGCTCCAGCCAACGTATTGTGCGCTCGTGCGACTCTTTTGCATACTCGTATTTGGCGGGGAGGGCAACACATTCATCAAACGCCATTGCAATTGTTGACGCAAGGTTTGATTGAATTTGCATACTTTGCTCGGGTCCCATAAATATTTTTTTTCCGTCTACGTGCGAATTAAAATACACACCCTCTTCTTTAATTTGACGCAGTTTGGCAAGCGAAAATACCTGAAATCCGCCGCTGTCGGTAAGTATTGGTTTATTCCAATTAATAAATTTATGAAGTCCGCCAACATCATATACAACATCATCGCCCGGGCGTACGTGCAGGTGATATGTGTTTGAAAGCTCTATCTGACAGCCTACTTCATTGAGGTCAATTGTCGATACAGCTCCCTTTATTGCACCGAGTGTTCCTACATTCATAAAAACAGGTGTCTGAACCGTACCGTGCACTGTTGTAAACTCTCCGCGTCTTGCTTTTTTATCTGTTGCTAATATTTTAAACATTATATGCTACCTTTCGTTTTGTATTTTAATAAATAAACATTGCGTCACCAAAACTGAAAAATCTGTATTTTTCTTTAACGGCTTCTTTATATGCATTCATAATTATTTCTTTGCTGCTGAATGCGCTTACAAGCATAAGGAGCGTCGATTCGGGCAGGTGAAAATTTGTAATAAGTGCGTCCACGCATTTAAATTTATATGGCGGATATATAAAAATATCGGTCCACCCCGAGCATTCTTTTATAAATCCGTCATTGCCGGCAACCGTTTCAAGAGTTCTTGTTGATGTTGTACCGACGGATATTATTCTTCCTCCGTTTTTTCGGGCGTTGTTAACGGTATCGGCAGCTTCTTTTGAAATTGAGTAAAATTCGGAGTGCATTTTATGGTTTTCTACATCGTCGCTCTTAACGGGACGAAATGTTCCAAGACCGACGTGGAGTGTTATATACGCTATATTTACGCCCTTGTTTTTAATGTCGTTGAGCAGTTGCTCGGTAAAGTGCAATCCCGCAGTAGGCGCGGCGGCGCTTCCTTCGTGTTTTGAATACACCGTCTGATATCTCTCTTTATCATCAAGATGAGCCGTTATGTACGGCGGAAGAGGCATTTCTCCCAACTCATCAAGCACATTTTCAAATAAACCGTTATAAAAAAATTTTACAAGTCTGTTGCCGTCGTTTACCGTTTCAAGTATTTCAGCTTTAAGTTTTCCGCCGCCAAAAATAAATTTAGCACCGGGTTTTGCTTTTTTTCCGGGTTTTAAAATAACTTCCCATATATCGTCGGATTTACGCGTAAGCAGTAAAAACTCAATTTTTCCGCCTGTTCCTTCTTTTTCACCGAAAAGACGTGCGGGAATTACACGTGTATCGTTTAAAACAAGGCAATCGCCTTTGTTTAATTCGTTAATAATATTGTGAAAATGCGTATGCTCAAGCTCACCACTTTGCTTGTTTACTTTTAAAAGTCTTGATGACGCTCTGTCCTTGAGCGGTGTTTGCGCTATTAATTCTTTTGGTAAATCATAATAAAAATCACTTGTTTTCAATTCTTTTATTCTCCTTCAATTGTACATCCTTTAAAATAAAACGACAGTATTTGGCTGTAGGTATTTCCTGCCTCCGCCATAGCTTTGGCTCCGTATTGACTCATACCCAAACCGTGACCCCAGCCGTGCCCCGTAAATGTGTAGCTTGATGCCGCAGCTTGATACATTTCGGTTTCCGATGAAGTTTTTACAAACATATTTGAACCTGCCGAAGCAATATTTTTGTTTCCGTCAATTATAAAAAGCCCCGCAAAGATGTTTGATAATCCGTTTTTTGATAATATGTAAGGTGCTTGTCCGCCTGATTTTGCAACGGTGTACCGCTGGCTTTTAAGTGACGTGCCGAGTACGGAACGGGTTGAGCTGTTTGTATATATTTTTTCACCCGTACTGCCTGTTATTTTTAATTCCAATACCTGACCGTAGTCTGTGGCATTTGTAATTTCTATATTTACAATATCGCCTATATCAACGCCGTTACTTAAAAGCTTTTGCTTTATTTCGTCTTTTGTAAAGGTTACGCTCCAATTATAATTGGGTGTGTTTTCTACTGTTTCGTACGGGTCAACCGCTGCCTGCAAATAGGGAATATCACTTCCCCAAACATATTTAGAATTATTTGTGTGTCCGCCGTTTGACGAATAAAACAAGGTTTGCGCAAATGATGAATTGTACATTAAAAATTTACCTGCCGTTTCATTTGCTGCAAGTACGGTTGACTGCGTTTCGGCATTTACACCGCCGTATACCTGGCAGTTATCGGTTGCACACAAATCAAATCCGTCGGATGAGTGTTTGTTAAGTGTTGTAACGGCATAATTGCGTGCGCACACGGCTTGTGCTTTTAATGCTTCTATGTTCCAGCTCGATGGCATTTCGCTCGCAATAACGCCCTTTACATAGTCATCTAAATTTATAAGATTTATTACGTTTATAAGACCGCTGCTGTTTTTAATAAGCTCTGCCGCACCCCTGTACGGTTTGCCGTTTATGTATACAATACCGTCCGATGATGATATTGCTATATTATTCTCCGAGCTGTATGTTTGTCCCTCGCCCAACAAAAAATTACCCTCCGCGTCAAATGTTATATTTACATTGTTTTGCGGCAACTCTGTATCTTCAACAAAAGCATAGTTGCTCTCATATCCGCATTTTAATGTGCCGTTTGATGATATATTTACACTTTGCTGTGCGCTTTCGGCATAAAACAAACCTATTTTTAATGTCGTTCTTATATCGGGCAGTGCCGCATAAGATGTTTCAAGACACATAAAAACAGCTGCGGCGGCAATTAATGTAAGTTTTAAAATTTTAAATATATATTTCATAACTTTTTACTCCTAATTCAATATACACATATAATAGCACAAAACGTTAAATTTATCAAGTCTATTTACGGGTATATGTTAATATATTTTTATACATATTTAACTATATTAAAATTAAAATGCATATAATATAGTAAAAACATAAAAAAAGGCAAAAAAAACATTGACTTATTTATTTTAAAGTGATATTATTAAGAAGTATATAAATATTTGTTTATATGCAAAAATCAGTCGGAGGTAATTACAAAATGAAAAAATACAACATTGCGGTGGTAGGAGCTACCGGTATGGTTGGCCGTACTTTTCTTAAAGTTCTTGAGGAAATGCAGCTGCCTGTAGAAAATTATTATTTAATGGCTTCCAAACGCTCTGCGGGAAGCGAACTTGATTTTATGGGTAAAAAATACGTTGTTGAGGAACTGTGCGAAACATCTTTTGATAAGGATATAGATATAGCCTTGTTTTCGGCAGGCGGTTCAACAAGCGAAAAATATGCGCCCATTGCCGCTTCAAAAGGCGTTGTTGTTATTGATAATTCAAGCGCTTGGAGAATGGATCCCGAGGTTCCGCTTGTTGTTCCCGAAGTTAATCCGCAGGATATTGAGTGGAATAAGGGCATTATTGCAAACCCCAACTGTTCTACAATTCAGGCAATGGTAGCGCTTAAACCGCTGCATGATAAATACAAAATAAAAAGAGTTGTTTATTCAACTTATCAGGCTGTATCCGGTGCGGGCCGTGCAGGATATCTTGACCTTGAAAACGGATTAAAAGGCGAGGCGCCAAAAAAATTCCCGCATCAAATTGCAGGAAACTGCCTGCCTCATATTGACGTATTTCTTCCAAACGGATACACAAAAGAAGAAATGAAAATGGTAAACGAAACACACAAAATACTCGGCGACGATTCTATTCGCGTAACAGCAACAACCGTACGTGTGCCTGTATTTAACAGCCACAGCGAGTCGATAAACGTTGAGTTTTATAATCAATTTGATCTCAGCGAGCTTAAACAGGTATTAAAAGACGCACCCGGAATTGTTGTTCAGGACGATCCCGAAAACAATGTTTATCCGCTTGCGCTTAATGCAACAGGTACAAATGAAACATATGTTGGACGTATTCGCCGTGACGAAAGTGTTGAAAGCGGTGTAAACCTTTGGGTTGTTGCCGATAATATACGTAAAGGCGCTGCGGCAAATGCAGTTCAGATTGCAGCTAAACTTATTGAATATTGGGAAAATAAATAATTTATATTCAAATATGGGGTGGGTTAAGTGAAATCAACAGTATTTAAGGGCTCCGGAGCAGCTCTTGTCACACCGATTAACGAAAAAGGTGTAAATTTCGACAAACTTGAACAGCTTGTTGAATTTCACATAAAAAACAGTACCGATGCTCTTATAATATGCGGTACAACGGGTGAAGCACCCACGCTTAACGATAATGAACATTTGGGTGCAATTGAATGTGCCGTAAGTAAGGCAAAAGGAAGAATACCCATTATAGCCGGAACGGGCTCAAACGATACTGCTCACGCCGTTATGATGAGTACGGAAGCGCAAAGACTCGGAGCTGACGCGCTTTTAACGGTAACGCCTTACTACAATAAAACCACTCAACGCGGTTTGTATAAAAGTTTTGAAACAATTGCCGCGGCGGTTGATATACCCGTTATTATATACAGTGTTAAGTCGCGTACGGGTGTTAATGTTGAACCCGAAACAATGAAAAAACTTGCCGATATAGAAAATATTGCTGCAATAAAAGAGGCAAGCGGCGATATGTCGCAGGTTGCAAAAATTGCAGCGCTTTGCGGTGATAAAATCGATATATATTCGGGAAATGACGACCAAATTGTACCTGTTATGTCGCTCGGAGGCGCGGGAGTTATTTCGGTTTTGGCAAATATTGCCCCCAAGCAAACTCACGATATTGTGTACGACTGCCTAAACGGCGATTATAAAAATGCATTAAAAAAACAGCTCAACGCACTTGAACTTATAGGCGCACTGTTTTGCGAAGTAAATCCGATACCCGTAAAAACGGCTATGAATATGCTCGGATTTGAAGTAGGCGATTTACGATTGCCGCTGTATGAAATGACAGATGAACATAAAGCTAAATTAAAAAATGCGCTTGAAAATTACGGATTGCTCTTTTCGGATAAATTGAAAGGATAGAATTTTATGATAAATATAATTTTAAGCGGCTGTAACGGAAAAATGGGGCGCGTTATTACGCGCCTTGCACAAGGTACAGACGATATAAATATTGTGTGCGGATATGATGTCAGCGCAAGCGAGACAAACGATTATCCCGTATATAGCGATATAAACGATTTTGACGGTACTGCAGATGTTGTTGTGGATTTTTCACATCCGTCGGTAACGGACAAGCTTATAGATTACTGCAAAAATACGCAAACCGCGCTTATAATGGCAACAACGGGATTGAGCGACAGCCAAATTGAAAATTTAAATGCATTGTCTGCATTTGTTCCCGTATTCCGCTCGGCAAATATGAGTATAGGAATTAATTTGCTTATAAATCTTGCGGAGCAGGCGGCAACGCTTCTTGAGGGAAAATTTGATATAGAAATAGTTGAAAAACATCACAATCAAAAAATAGACGCTCCGAGCGGAACTGCGCTTATGATAGCGGACGATATAAGCGATTCGTTATGTTCAAAACCCGAATACATATACGATAGACACAGCGTACGAAAAAAACGTGATAAAAACGAAATAGGAATACATTCGGTACGCGGCGGAACCATAGTAGGAGAACACGATGTTATTTTTGCGGGTAACGATGAAATATTGGAAATAAGACATACGGCTATGAGCAAAGAAATATTTGCGGAGGGAGCACTGCGTGCCGCTTTATTTATTGCGGGCAGAAAACCCGGAATGTATAATATGAAAAATCTAATAGAATTAAATTAATTATTCGCGTTAATTTTTCTGTATTATCCAAAATTAAGATATAATAAAAATTTTGTCTTGTTTAATTCGACAAAATATGATAAAATATTAACAAATAAACATTGTAGGAAGGGGTAAAAAAATGATCTACAGTTCAGAAGTTGAAAATATGTGTGTAGTTGCCAAAGGGGCAAACCACGGCTGCGCGCCTATCCCGGAAGAAGGTAAATGGGTAAAATCCAAAGAAATTAAGGATGTATCCGGTCTTACTCACGGTGTTGGCTGGTGTGCACCGCAGCAGGGTGCCTGTAAGTTAACATTAAATGTTAAAGAGGGTATTATTCAGGAGGCTCTTGTTGAAACAATCGGTTGCTCGGGTATGACACATTCCGCCGCTATGGCATCGGAAATTCTTCCCGGTAAAACAATTCTTGAGGCTCTTAACACAGACCTTGTTTGTGACGCTATTAATACAGCTATGAGAGAATTGTTCCTCCAGATTGTATACGGCAGAACACAGACAGCTTTTTCCGAAAACGGACTTCCGATCGGTGCAGGTCTCGAAGATCTCGGTAAAGGTTTAAGAAGTCAGGTGGGTACAATGTACGGAACACTTGCAAAGGGTTCAAGATATCTTGAAATGGCAGAGGGTTATGTAACCAAAATTGCGCTTGACGATAATAACGAAATTATCGGATATAAGTTTGTTCACCTCGGCAAGATGATGGAAATGATTACAAAAGGTACAGATCCTGCCGAAGCACTCGAAAAGGCAAGCGGACAGTACGGCAGAGTTGCGGATGCGGCAAAGCTTATTGATCCCAGACACGAATAATAAGGAGGAGAGCAGACAATGGCGTTATTTGAAAGTTATGAAAGAAGAATAGACAATATAAATAAAGTTCTTAACGCAAACGGTATTTCTTCCATTGAGGAAGCAAAAAACATTTGCGCTGAAAAGGGTATAGACCCTTATACAATAGTAAAAGAAATTCAGCCTATTTGCTTTGAAAATGCTGCTTGGGCATATGTTGTAGGCGCCGCACTTGCAATAAAGAGAGGCGTTAAAACAGCTGCCGATGCCGCTGAAGTAATAGGCGAGGGATTACAGTCGTTTTGTATTAAAGGTTCGGTTGCCGACGACAGAAAAGTTGGTATAGGGCACGGTAATTTAGGTGCAATGCTTTTAAGAGATGAAACAAAATGTTTTGCATTTCTTGCAGGTCACGAATCATTTGCCGCAGCTGAAGGCGCTATAGGTATTGCGCGTTCGGCAAACAAAGTAAGAAAAGAACCTTTAAAGGTAATTCTTAACGGTTTAGGCAAAGACGCTGCACAAATTATTTCAAGAATAAACGGTTTTACATATGTACAAACACAGTTTGATTATGCTACAGGCGAACTTAATGTTGTAAAAGAAATTCCGTATTCAAACGGTGAAAGAGCACTTGTAAGATGTTACGGTGCGGATGATGTACGTGAAGGCGTTGCAATTATGCACAAAGAGGGAGTTGATGTATCTATTACAGGTAACTCAACCAACCCCACAAGATTCCAGCACCCTGTTGCAGGTACTTATAAAAAAGAATGCAACGAATTGGGTAAAAAATACTTCTCTGTTGCATCGGGCGGCGGTACGGGAAGAACTCTTCACCCGGATAATATGGCTGCTGGCCCGGCTTCGTACGGTATGACAGATACAATGGGCAGAATGCATTCCGACGCACAGTTTGCAGGTTCTTCATCTGTTCCCGCACACGTTGAAATGATGGGCTTCCTCGGAATAGGTAACAACCCGATGGTAGGTGCAACGGTTGCAGTTGCTGTTGCTGTTGAAGAAGCAATGAATAAATAATTGTTTTAAATACGGCAAGTTTAATTAAGACAAGTTTAATTAATTTGTTATGCAAAAATAATTAAAAAAGAGTAAAGAGCGGATATTGATTTAACCCCAAAAAGTAAGATTAAAAATCTGACGTATTGGCGGGCACATTCAATATCCGCTCATTTTTA
>USKN01000016.1 GCA_900555295.1 uncultured Eubacteriales bacterium | reverse complement strand
AAGCTCAAGGTCTTTTAGCTTGTCCGCTGTAAGTCCTGCAAAAAGTGCCGTAGCAATTACATCAATCCTTTTTTCAACACCCTCATAACCTACCGCTTGTGCGCCGAGGATTTTATAGCTTTCCTTTTCAAATATAACCTTTAAGGTCATAACGTTAGCACCAGGATAGTATCCTGCGTGAGAAAGGGGCGAAAGAATAACTTTTTCGTAAGCAATATTGCTTAATTTAAGCTGAGTTTCAGTCATTCCTGTTGATGCTACTGTCATATCAAAGAGCTTAATAACCGATGCACCTTGAGTGCCTTTATAAGTGCTGTTAATTCCGTAAATATTGTCTGCCGCAATTCGCCCCTCTTTATTGGCAGGGCCTGCTAATGTTATAACTGCCTTATCCTTTGAAATAAAGTTTTCCACCTCTACCGCATCGCCCACTGCATAAATATCCTTATCCGAGGTTTGCATATTGTCAGAAACTGCAATTGCCCCCTTTACGCCCAATGCGAGTCCGGCATCCTTTGCAAGCGTGTTTTCAGGCAAAACACCAACAGATACAACGACCATATCGGCAGGTATCTCCTGACAATCGGTAACAACTATGTTATTCTCAATACTTTTTACATTGGCATTTAAAAAAATATTGATGCCCTGTGACCTTAAATTTGTGTGAATAAATGATGCAATGTCACTATCTACTGTGTTTAAAAGGTGGTCGCCTTTTTGAATTACAGTAACATCTATTCCTCGATTTTTAAGATTTTCCGCCATCTCAAGCCCTATAAACCCACCGCCGATGATAACTGCCGTCTTAATCGGATTGTTGTCTGTAAACTCACGGATTTTAAGTGTATCTTCCACTGTGCGAAGTGTGAAAATGTTTCTGCAATCACCCTTGCAAAAATCAGGCATAACAGGCTTTGCACCTGGAGATAAAATGAGTTTATCGTAGCTTTCTTCAAACAATTTTCCGCTCATTTTATCCAAAACTGTAACAGTTTTTCTTTCACGATTTATTTTAGTTACCTCATGGAGAGTTCTTACATCAATTTTAAATCTCGACCAAAATCCTTCGGGAGTCTGCAAAAACAAGTCTTCTTTGTCAGAGATTTCTCCGCCGATATAGTAAGGGAGTCCGCAGTTTGCGTAAGAAACATATCCGCTTCGCTCAAAAATGATTATCTCCGCACTTTCATCAAGTCTTCTAATTCTTGCCGCAGCCGTAGCGCCGCCTGCAACTCCTCCAACAATAACTATCTTCATTTTTATACCTCCGTTATCTCTTTCAATGCCTTCTTAAACTGGAATGCAAACAGTATTGCTGTAAATGTAACTGCAATAATATCCGCCACAGGTTCTGCCATATAGACCGCCTGTGTCTTGTCTGCCAAAATGCTTGGCATAATATAAATCAGCGGAAGGAGCAATACGAATTTACGCACAACTGCAACCACAATAGAGTTTGCCGCTTTGCCAAGCGATGTAAAGGTCATCTGGCAGGCAATCTGTATGCCAAAGAGACCAAGTCCGCCGAGATAAATTCTCAGCATCGGGGCTGCAAAATGCGCAAGGGTGCTATCTGATGTAAATATCTTAACAAACACTTGCGGAGCTATCATAACCGCCGTCCAGAGTGCGATAGAATATGTAAGGCAAGTGATTAAAAGCAAACGGAATGTTTTCTTTACTCTGTCTGCTCTTTTAGCACCGAAATTGTAGCTTGTAATGGGTTGAGCACCTTGTGCAATTCCCTGCAGCGGTAACATTGCAAACTGCATAACACTTGTCATAATGGTCATAGCACCGACTGCAATATCTCCACCATATTTAAGGAGTGAAGAATTAAAGCAAACAGAAATCACACTTTCGCTTGACTGCATAACAAACGCCGCTGTTCCAAGTGCGATACAAGGCAGAATGATGTCTGCCCGAAGTTTTAAGTTTTCTTTCTTTATTTTAAGCTGTGTCTTTTTACCGCAGAGGAAATAGATAATCCATACGCAAGAAAGCATCTGCGAAATGATAGTTGCAAGTGCCGCACCCTTTATTCCCATATCAAAGCCAAATATAAATATGGGGTCAAGCACAATATTGCACACCGCACCGATAATTACCGAAACCATCGATATAGTGGTAAAGCCTTGCGCTGTGATAAATGTGTTCATACCCAAGGTAATCTGCACAAACAAAGTGCCAATGGCATATATGCTCATATAATCGGTTGCATAGCCGATTGTGTTTTCACTTGCACCAAAGGCAAGAAGTAAATCCTTGTTCCAGATAAGCAAAACTGCGGTCAGGATAACTGACACAACAATCTGCAGACTAAAGCAGTTACCCAGTGTCTTTTCGGCAGACTCATTATCCTTTTCACCCATAAAGATAGACGCTCTTGGCGCACCGCCTGAGCTTACTAATGCCGCAAACGCTGAAACAAGCATAATTATCGGCATACAAACACCAACACCCGTAAGTGCCAAACTGCCATCACCGGGCATATGACCTATGTATATGCGGTCAACTATATTGTAAAGCATATTGATAAGCTGTGCCACAACCGTCGGAATAGACAGTCTGAACAAAAGCTTACCGATAGGCTCTGTCGCTAAAAATTCTTTTTTGTCATTCATTTAATAAACCACCTTATTTTCGTATATAATTCATCCAGACAACATCGTCGTATTGTTTGATTTCTTTTAATTTAAAGTCTGTAATACTGCTGTATTCAAACAATAATTTATCTGCTTTGTTTGCAATAACGGGTGCTACTACAAGGCTTAGTTCATCTACCACACCTGCACGCAAGAATGATGCATTTATGGCACTACCACCTTCAAGCAAAAGTTTATTAATACCAAAGTTCTCTTTTAGTTTTTGCAGTGCTAATGGTATATTTTCGCCTTCTGTATCTGCGCCAATATATGAAATTCCAATATCTCTAAAATACGCTAAAGAGATAGCACTAACTGCATCACCTTCAACAACTTCTATTATATGTGCATTGTCGTATCCTGAATCTTCATCTTTTATATAATTACTTTTCCAGCCGATATGTCCATGCCTGTCAAAAGAAACAGCGAAAAACTTTGCATTCTTATCTCCTATAAAATCACTACTCGGCACCTCTACATTTTTATATTTATATAGAGGTGTATCTTCCTTACCTGCAAAGCTTTCTTGCATAGTTTCGCGACCACAGATAAAACCATCTGCTTTATAGTTGCGGTTGACTTCATAGTATATTTCTGTTGGCTTTTCACATTCCTGTCGGGACAAAAATTCTCCCGTAACCTTTCCGTCTATTGATGTCACCATGTGACAGATTATGTGCGGTCTGTTCATAACATCAAAACCTTTCTGATTTTATTTTAATCTGTGATAGCAAGTAGACTTGCCCGAACCTTCACGCTTTAGCTCTCCTTCGCTCACCATTTTGCGAAGTGCCCCTTCAATGGAGCTTATGCTGAGTGACGGACAGAGTTCTCTGATATCCTGTTTGATAAAACGCCCCACCTTATTCAGTGATGCCTTTCTTACCATTTCGATTGCAGGAAGTTTTTCTTCTACGATGGAAAATCTGTCTTCAAAGTCTTTATATGCAGCAAGGATAGTACCAAGGATATATTTTATAAACGGTGTTACATCCTCTAAACCCTCATGCCATCCATCCTGAGATTTGTTAATGGAATCGTAGTATAAATCTTTATTGCCTGCAATTTTAGCTTCAAGCGAGATGTATTTACCAACATAAAATCCGCTTCTGTAAAGTAACAAGGTGGTAAGCAGTCTTGACATTCTTCCATTTCCGTCATTAAAAGGATGAATGCAGAGAAAATCGTGAATGAATGTTGGAATTGCAATCAATGGTTCAAGTTCAAAATTACCGATAACTTTATTATATTCTTCACAGATTTTATCAAGAGCTTCTTCCGTTTCAAATGGTGCAAGCGGAGTAAATAAAACCTCTGAATGTCCGTCAGGGTAAGTTGCGCTTATATAATTTTGCACACTCTTTGTTTTGCCTGCCATTGGATTATTCATATGACTGTACATTATTTTATGAAGCTGAAGTATATAGTTTTTGGAAACAGGAATCGCATCAAAATTCTCGTGGATGATATTAAGAGCATCTCTGTATCCCGCAATTTCTTGTTCATCACGGGTTCTGGGAGTCGTCTTTTCTGCTACAAGTTGTTTAATACGTGTATTTGTTGTAACGATACCTTCGATTGCATTGGAAGACTCTGTGCTTTGTATCTTTGCGATTTCCACAAGTTTTTCAAGCTCTTCCGGGCGCATCTTTAAATAGAAGTCCTGTTTCCCAGCTTCTTTATATATGCTAGCTACAAGACCGAGAAGTTCAGAATCCCATTTATGTTCTTTGATTATCGAATAATTAAACATTCTCATGCCCTTAACCCCCTTTCTTCCCCTTAAATATTATCACATATTAAGGGAAATGTCAATATATTAAGAAAATTTTCCCTTATTTATTATTTGTTTTTAAGGTACACTTATTCTGCAAAACTGTTTTATTCTTTCATATATTTTTTCTAACATTTTTCTAGCACTTTTCTAGCGAAAACCCAAACAATGCATCAAAAAGCGGCAATACGAAATTAGCAAGAAAGGCAAAGGCTTTGAAGGATTTTAACCATCAATAATAACAAATCCTTGATTTTTGACGCACTGTCTCAGGGGGCTGTGAATTACGTGTTAAAAGACTCGCCAGTTTCGGAAATCATCGACACAATCAAGGCTGTTGCCTGCGACAAAAACCTTCTGTCACATGATATAGCCATCAAACTCATTGATGAATGTAAAGAAATTAAAGACCGACAACAATCGCTTTTATATATTTTTGCAAACCTGATTCATCTTTCAAACCTAGAGTTCGAAATTTTAAAGCATTATTGTATGGGTTATTCTTATAAGCAGCTTTCCGAAAAGTATTTTGTGGAAGATACAACTGTAAGATCTCATATGTCCCGAATAATGAAAAAACTCGGTTTTTCTTCATCATCCGCAATGAAGGATGCCCTTAACAACCTCAAAGTTTTTGAGCTTTTCAATCCAAATTGAGCATACACCGGCAAAAATAAAGATGCTATACAATAAAAATCCAACCGCATAGCGGGTGATATTTCATTGTATAAAGAAGGGTCTGTAGCATAACGATTTTTAAATCGGGTTGACTACAGCCTTGTTTTTCTGCCTGCAAACAGAAGAATAAATGACTTTTTTCTTATACCCGGCAATTCATCCGAAGTTTTATCAATATATCTACCACTGCGGCTCTACCTATCTTTTTTCATAAATATAGTTTGTCTCCTTAACAGCAAACAATTTTTAATAGTTTTTAAGCAGTATTGAAGTTTCATTTTTCGCCGGTTACAGTATTTACAGTTAACAGAAAAAAACAAGGGCGTACAGCAAAATATTTACATTTTGCTGTACGCCAAATTCAGCTTACATTTATAAAAGACAATTAAAACAGTCCTGTAATTACACCGTTTTCGTCAACGTCTATTTTCTCCGCTGCGGGCTTTTTAGGAAGTCCCGGCATAGTCATAATATCACCTGTAAGCGCAACTACAAATCCCGCGCCTGCCGAAACTTTTACATTTCGTACCGTAACTTCAAAGTTTTCGGGTGCCCCGAGTTTTTTTGCATCATCCGAAAAACTGTACTGTGTTTTTGCCATACATACCGGCATATTACCAAATCCGAGTTCGGTTAAACGTGCAATTTGTTTTTTTGCCCCGGGTGTAAATACCGCACCGTTTCCGCCATATATTTTTTTAACTATATCGGATATTTTTTCTTCAATGCTTTCATCTACCGAATATGCAAATTCAAAATTGTTTTTGCCGTCATTGCAAAGACGTACAACCTCATTTGCAAGTTCAATTCCGCCCTCGCCGCCTTTTGCCCAAACATCAGACAATACCACGTTTACCCCGGCTTGTTTGCACATATCTATTACTATTTTTATTTCATTTTCGGTATCGGTAGGAAATTTATTTACCGCCACTACACACGGCAGTTTATATACATTTGTAATGTTATGCAAATGGCGCATAAGATTAGGCATACCTTTTTTTAATGATTCGGTGTTTTCTTGTGCCAAGTCAGCTTTTAATACACCTCCGTGCATTTTAAGCGCTCTTACTGTTGCCACAAGAACAACTGCCGACGGTTTAAGCCCGGACATGCGGCATTTTATATCCAAAAACTTTTCAGCTCCCAAATCCGCTCCAAAACCCGCCTCGGTAATTGCATAATCTCCAAGTTTTAATGCAAGACGCGTTGCAAGAACACTGTTACATCCGTGTGCAATATTTGCAAACGGTCCTCCGTGTACAAATGCCGGTGTTCCCTCAAGTGTTTGCACAAGGTTGGGTTTAAGTGCGTCTTTTAAAAGAGCTGTCATTGCACCTGCAGCATTGAGCATACCTGCAGTTACAGGATTACCATCAAAGTCATACCCTACTATAATGCGTGAAAGCCTTTCTTTTAAATCGGTAATGGAGCTTGCAAGGCACAATACTGCCATTATTTCGGAGGCAACCGTTATGTCAAATCCGTCCTCACGCGGTGTGCCGTTCACCTTTCCGCCAAGACCGTCAACCACAAATCTTAACTGTCTGTCGTTCATATCCACACAGCGTTTCCAGGTTATTCTGCGTGTATCAATTCCAAGTGCATTACCCTGATGAATATGATTGTCAAGCATTGCGGCAAGCAAATTGTTTGCTGCTCCTATTGCGTGAAAATCACCCGTAAAATGTAAGTTTATATCCTCCATAGGCACAACCTGGGCATATCCACCGCCGGCAGCCCCACCTTTTATGCCAAACACAGGGCCGAGCGACGGTTCTCTTAATGCCACGCACACATTTTTACCAATGCGTTTCATACCGTCAGCCAAGCCTATTGTTGTGGTTGTTTTACCCTCTCCGGCAGGTGTTGGGGTAATTGCGGTTACCAATACAAGTTTACCGTCAGTGTTTTTGTTTTCTTTTAAAACGGATAAATCGATTTTTGCTTTATATCTCCCGTACATTTCAAGATATTTTTCATCTATACCCGTATTTTTTGCAATTTCCGCTATGTTTTTCATTTTAACGCTTTGCGCTATTTCAATATCGGTTTTCATTGCCGTATATCTCCTTTACAAAATCATCTTTTGAAATATTTAACAGCCGATTGGAACAATCCCATTTCATACACACCGGGTACGTTTTTGTATAAATCTTTTCCAATTCTCTCCGAATGTCCCATTTTGCCCAAAATTCGTCCGTCCGGCGATGTAATGCCCTCAATTGCACTGTATGAACCATTGGGGTTATACTGAATATCGTATGTTGGCTGTCCCGACATATCAACATATTGGGTTATTATCTGTCCGTTTTCTGCAAGCTTATCGATTAAGTTACAGTCGGCAACAAATCTTCCCTCGCCGTGAGATATGGGAACAGTATATATTTCGCCTACCTCGGTTTTTGAAAGCCAAGGCGATTTGTTTGAGCATACGCGCGTACGCACAAGTTTGGATTGGTGGCGTGCAATGGTGTTGTATGTAAGCGTCGGGCTGTTTTCGTCGGTATCTATTATTTTACCGTACGGTACAAGACCGAGTTTTATAAGTGCCTGAAATCCGTTGCAAATACCTGCCATAAGTCCCTCTCTTTTATCTAAAAGATTTGTTACGGCTTGTTTAATTTCGGGGTTTCTGAAAAATGCGGTAATAAATTTACCCGAACCGTCAGGTTCGTCTCCGCCCGAAAATCCTCCGGGGATAAATATAATATTAGACTCGTCAACTTTTTTTGCAAATTGTTCAACCGATGCCGTAATATTTTTACTCGACAAGTTGTTTATTACAAATATCTCGGTTTCAATGCCTGCGTCCTCTGCCGATTTTGCGGTGTCGTCGCAGTTTGTACCGGGGAATACAGGTATAAGCATTTTGGGTTTTTCACACAAATACGTTGCAAACTTTGTTTTTTCTTTTCCGCTTGCGTTATATGTAAATGTTTTCGGTTTTTCGCCGCTGCATTTAACATTGTTACAGGGAAAAATACTTTCAAGCTTGTTCTCGTATAAATTATAAAGTGTATCAAGCTCAATAATATCGTCACCGTAAAATATTTTTTCGCAGCTGTCGGTATATCCTATTTCAACTCCTATATCGGCGTCTTCTTTAAGTTCAAGCAAAAATCCGCCGTAACAATAACCGAATATTTCATTGAGCGATAAACCGTCGCTGAACTTAAATCCTATTTTATTGCCCATAGACATTTTAAGTACCGCTTCGGCAACACCGCCGTATGTAATTGTATATGCAGCAACGGCATTTCCGCTTTTTATCATTGAATTAACAACATCAAAGCAGTGAACAAGCGACACCGTTACGGGGAGTCCGTATTTATCATACACGGGGCGAACCAAAACAACCTTGTGTCCGGGCGCTTTAAACTCCGGTGAAATTACGGATTTAACATTTTCGCATGTTACGGCAAACGATACAAGCGTCGGCGGAACATCAAGATTTTCAAAAGAACCGCTCATTGAATCTTTGCCACCTATTGCCGCAATTTTAAGCTCTTTTTGCGCCATAAACGCACCTAAAAGCGCCGCAAACGGTTTACCCCAGCGTTGTTCGTCTTTATTTGGCTTTTCAAAATATTCCTGAAAAGTTAAATATACATCCTCAAATTTTGCGCCGGTTGCAATAAGCTTGCTTACCGACTCAACAACTGCCATATATGCACCGTGATACGGACTTTTTTCGGATATAAACGGATTATATCCCCAAGCCATAACGGAACATGTATCGGTATGCTTTTTCTCAACCGAAATTTTGTTTACCATAGCCTGTACGGGTGTACGCTGATATTTGCCGCCAAAAGGCATAAGAACACTGCCTGCACCGATTGTTGAGTCAAATCGTTCCGAAAGCCCTCTTTTGGAGCAAATATTTAAATCATCCGCAAGTTTTTTGTATTCGTCAATAAAATCGCCTGTAATTTGTTTATTAAAATCTTGAGGCGGCTGCGGAGAAATTTTTATGTGTTTTTCCGCACCGTTTGAATTTAAAAATTCACGTGATATATTTACAATTTTATTGCCGTTCCAATACATAACAAGGTACGGTTTTTCTTTTACCTCGGCAATAACGGTTGCCTCAAGGTTTTCGCTTTCCGCAATTTCGCAAAAACGCTTAACGTCTTTTGAATCAACAACAACCGCCATACGTTCCTGCGATTCCGAAATTGCAAGTTCGGTGCCGTCCAAGCCGTCGTATTTTTTGGGAACAGCGTCAAGATTAATTTCAAGGCCGTCGGCAAGCTCGCCTACCGCAACCGATACACCTCCGGCGCCAAAATCATTGCATCGTTTTATAAGACGTGATGCCTCACTGTTTCTAAATAATCTTTGAAGTTTTCTTTCTTCGGGCGCATTACCTTTTTGTACTTCCGCACCGCAATTTTCAAGTGATTTTAAAGTATGCGATTTTGACGAACCTGTTGCTCCGCCGCAGCCGTCACGTCCCGTTTTTCCGCCCAGAAGTATTACAATATCTCCCTCCTGCGGAAGTTCACGGCGAACATTTATTGCGGGAGTCGCCGCAATAACCGCACCGATTTCCATACGTTTTGCCGCATAACCGGGGTGATATATTTCATCAACCTGTCCCGTTGCAAGGCCGATTTGATTGCCGTATGAACTGTAGCCGTTTGCAGCTGTTGTTACAATTTTACGCTGTGAAAGTTTTCCTTCTATTGTTTCGCTTACGGGTGTAAGAGGATTTGCCGCACCCGTAACACGCATTGCTGCATATACATAACTTCTGCCTGACAGAGGATCGCGTATTGCTCCGCCTATACACGTTGCGGCACCGCCGAAAGGTTCAATTTCGGTTGGGTGATTATGAGTTTCGTTTTTAAATAAAAGCAGCCATTTTTCGGGCGTACCGTCAACGTCAACATCTATTTTAACTGTGCACGCATTTATTTCTTCCGATTCGTCAAGCTTATTTAAAAGTCCCTCCGATTTTAAAAGCTTTGCCGCAATTGTACCTATATCCATAAGTGTTATAGGCTTTTTATCGTTAATGTTTCTGCGTGTTGCAACATAACAATCGTATGCTTTTTTGTGTAAATCGTATGCAAAATCAACACCGTCTATTATTGTAGAAAATGTTGTATGTCTGCAATGATCCGACCAATATGTGTCAATCATTTTTATTTCGGTAATTGTGGGGTCGCGCTTTTCGCCCGCAAAATAATTTTGACAGAATTTTATATCGTCAAAATCCATTGCCAATCCTTTTTCAAGTATAAAATCCTTTAATTGTTTTTCATCAAAATTGCAAAAACCGTCTACGGTTTCAACTTCTGTGGGAATAGCGTAATTGACTTTAAGTGTTTCGTATTCGTCAAATGATGCCTCACGCGCCTCAACAGGGTTAATTACATATTTTTTTACCGCATCCAAATCATTTTGTGTAATATTTCCGTACAATATATATACTTTAGCCGAGCGCACAATAGGTTTTTCGCCCTTTGAAATAAGCTGTATGCACTCTGCCGCAGAGTTTGCACGCTGGTCAAACTGTCCCGGTAAAAATTCAACCGCAAACATAGCCTCGCTTTGATTTTCCAAGCAATATGACACATTGTCGAGCTGCGGTTCGGAAAAAACTGTTTTTACGCAATAATCAAACAAATCTTTGTCAATGTTTTCAACATCGTACCTGTTTATAACACGTACATCCTTAATACCGCTTATACCAATAAGCTCGGTTAAATCTTTTTTAAGACTGTGTGCCTCGTTTGCAAATTCATCTTTTTTTTCAACATATACTCTGTATACCATTTTTATTCCTCCGATGTTTGAACTGCGCAAAGCGCCTTTTTGCCTATATCTTTTCTGTAGTACGCATTTTCAAAGCTTACCGTTTTAACGGTATCGTAAGCCTTATTTACCGCCTCTTTTAAATTTGAAGCTGTTTCGGTAACTCCAAGCACACGTCCGCCCGATGTTAAAAGCTTGCCGCCGTCTAATCTTGCTCCGGCAACATATATATTTTTATCGGCCGGCATTTTAATTTCATATCCCGTATCATATTTTTGCGGATATCCCTTAGACGCCATAACAACACAGCAAGCCGCACCGTCCGAAAATTCAACATTTGCCTCATCTAACTTTTTATCCGATATTTTCATAAATATTTCAAACAAGTCGCTTTTAAGCAGCGGAAGCACAACCTGTGTTTCGGGGTCGCCGAAACGGCAGTTATACTCTATTACTTTAGGACCTTCTTTTGTAAGCATAAGCCCAAAATAAAGACATCCGCTAAAGCTCCTGCCCTCGCTGTTCATTGCATTAATTGTAGGTATAAATATTTCTTTCATACATTTATCGGCAATATCTTTTGTATAATACGGGTTTGGCGCAACGGTACCCATACCGCCCGTGTTAAGCCCCTCATCGCCGTCAAGAGCGCGTTTGTGGTCCATAGACGATACCATAGGTATTATGGTTTTTCCGTCAGTAAATGTTAAAACAGACACCTCGGGGCCGTTTAAAAATTCTTCAATAACAATACTTTTGCCGCTCTCGCCAAAAACCTTGTCTTTCATCATAGATTTAACCGCCTGTTTTGCCTCATCTCTCGTTTGTGCAATTATAACGCCTTTGCCGAGTGCAAGGCCGTCAGCCTTAACAACTGTGGGAACAGGTGCCGTATCAAGATAATCAAGTGCTTTTTCCATATCGGAAAATACTTCGTATTGTGCCGTTGGAATATTGTATTTTTTCATAAGGTTTTTGGAAAAAACCTTACTTCCCTCTATTATTGCCGCCTTTTTATCGGGTCCAAAACAAGGTATTCCCTTTTGCTTAAGTGCGTCAACCGCGCCTAACACTAACGGGTCATCAGGTGCAACAACGGCAAATTCTATACTGTTATCCGTTGCAAATTTCACTATACCGTCAATATCTTTTGCCGAAATATCAACACATTCGGCATCGTTTGCAATACCGCCGTTTCCGGGAAGCGCATATATTTTTGTAACATAAGGACTTTGCTTTATTTTTTTTATAATAGCGTGTTCACGGCCACCGCCGCCTACTACCATAACTTTCATATTCATAACCTCACTTTTTAATGATGGAAAAGGCGCATATGCGTAAAGCACATTGCCATACCGTATCTGTTGCAGGTATCTATTACATTGTCATCTCTTATAGAGCCTCCGGGCTGTGCAATATACGATACGCCGCTTTTTTTTGCACGTTCTATATTGTCGCCAAACGGGAAAAACGCATCTGATGCAAGAGCAACACCCGAAATTGACGATAAATACTCTCTTTGTTCGCCTTTTGTAAAAGGTTCGGGTTTATATTTAAAAATATTCTGCCATTTTCCGTCGGCAAGTATATCTTCACATTCATCGGATATATATACATCAATCGCATTATCCCTGTCGGGACGTTTAACCGTATCCAAAAACGGCAATTCAAGCACTTTTTTGTGCTGTCTTAAATGCCAAATATCAGCTTTGTTACCTGCAAGACGCGTGCAGTGTATTCTTGACTGCTGCCCGGCACCCACACCTATTGCCTGTCCGTCCTTGGCATAGCATACGGAGTTTGATTGTGTGTACTTTAGCGTAATCAGCGCAATAATTAAATCTCTTACCGCACTTTGCGGCATATTTTTATTTTCGGTAACAATTTCATTTAAAAGTTCTTTGTTAATTTTAAAGTTGTTCCTGCCCTGCTCAAAGGTAATGCCGAAAACATCTTTTGTTTCTTTTTCTTCGGGAACATAGTCTTTATCTATTTTTACAATGTTATAATTACCGCCGCGTTTTGATTTTAAAATTTCCAATGCTTCCGCGTCATAATCGGGTGCAATAACACCGTCCGATACTTCACGCTTTATAAGTTTTGCCGTTACAACATCGCATTTGTCGGAAAGAGCTATCCAATCGCCGAACGAACTCATTCTGTCGGTACCCCTTGCACGTGCATAAGCGGTTGCAAGAGGCGACATATCGAGTCCGTCAATATCATCAACAAAGCAAGCTTTTTTAAGCTCGTCTGTCATTTTGGTACCTGTAGCCGCCGATGTGGGACTTACGTGTTTAAAACTTGCCGCACACACCTCATTGAGTGCTTCTTTTACTTCTTTTACAAGCTGCCAACTGTTGAATGCGTCAAGAAAATTAATATACCCGGGTCTGCCGCTTAATATTTCAATAGGCAAATCGTTACTGTTTTTCATATATATCTTTGCAGGCTTTTGATTGGGATTACAACCGTATTTGAGTTCAAATTCTTTCATAATACACATTATTCCTTTCGTACTATTTGTTTTTGTTTTTATTAACCATTCTGTTTTGTACGTCGCCCGTTTTTAAATCAACATAGCGCACATAAAGCGAAATTTTATTTTCGCTGTCAAGCGCATTCCAAATGCAATCGGTAAATTCATTAATATCATCACTTATCGATACACGCTCGGGTTCTCCGCAAAATGTGGGTATAGGATTTCCGTTTTGCTTGTATGTATGAATAAAATGCCCCAATCCTTTTTGCGACGGATAGCAAAATGTGTATCTTGCACACGCGCTGCCGTTTTCATCAACACTTTTTAGAATACTCATTTTATATGTAAAATCATTATCGTCAAATGTGAGCATACCGCTTATACGAGGTGTAAAATTAGGAACATCCGGTTCAAACTCACGTGTTTCAAGCGCTTGTTCAAATGTTTTGCCATCTCTTAAAAAGTTGTAAACGGTATCTGTTTGGTCGCCGTTTGTTACAATAAGATTATTTTCGTATACTCTTATAGGCGAATAAATTATAAGCGACGGGTCTTTTACTTTGCTTTCGTCAAACGGATAAATTATAACTTCTTCTCCCGTTTGGGTAAAAATACGATTACGGCTGTTTTCGGAACGTCCCATAATAAAATATGCGCATACGGCATATTGTCCGTTCGGTGTTTTGCCTATTACAATTCCTCTGCCCACATAATCGTTTGCGCCAACTGCGTCGGCAATATTTTTTACAGAATAAACACTCACTATAAATTCCTCCTATGCTCACCTTTTACAATATCACTGCACACTTTTTCAACCGCACGCGGCAATATAATCCATTCCGCCTGCTCCATTACGCGCCTTTGCAATATTTCGGGGGTGTCGTCTTCTTTTACTTCTACGGCTTTTTGCATAATGATTTTGCCGCCGTCGGGTATTTCATTTACAAAATGAACCGTTGCACCCGTAATTTTTACACCGTAATCAAGTGCCGCCTTATGTACTTTAAGACCGTAAAATCCCTTTCCGCAAAACGACGGTATAAGCGACGGATGAACGTTTATTATACGGTTTGCGTATTTTTTTGTAAACTGTTCGCTTAAAATACTTAAAAACCCGGCAAGCACAATTATATCTGCTTGCTTTTGCTGTAATACTGAACATATTTTTTCTTCAAACTCCAAATTGCAGGCATAATCTTTTTTTAATATGCAATATCCGTCTATACCCGCTTTTTTTGCACGCTTGAGAGCATATGCGTTTTCCCTGTCGGATATAACGGCACATATTTTGCCGCTTGCAATTACACCGCTGTTTTGTGCGTCAATAAGTGCCTGAAGATTTGTACCGCCTCCCGAAACAAGTACGGCAATTTTGGCTTTTGTTAACATATTATCACACTTTCGTCCGATTTAACTATTTCGCCTATAATATATGCGTCTTCGCCGTTTTGTTTTAAAATTTCAACAGCTCTGTCTGCATCGGTTTTTGATACAACCGCACTCATTCCCACACCCATATTAAAAGTATTAAACATATCGCGTTCGGGAATGTTTCCTGTTTTTGCAATTACATCAAATACAGGCAAAACTTTTACTGCCGATTTTTCTATTTTTGCGGCAAAACCTTTTGGAATACTGCGCGGAATATTTTCGTAAAAACCGCCGCCCGTAATATGAGATACGGCTTTTACGGTTATTTCGTCAAACAATGCAAGCATAGGCTTTACATATATTTTTGTCGGCGTCAGGAGTGTTTCGCCGAGTGTTTTTCCGCCAAATTCGGCAACAGGTTTTAATATATCGGCATTTTCTATATCAAACACTTTTCGCACAAGTGAAAAACCGTTTGAATGAACACCCGATGACGCAAGACCTATAATTACATCTCCCTCGCAAACTTTACTGTTATCAAGTATTTTTGATTTATCGGCAACACCTACGCTAAACCCGGCAAGGTCATACTCGTTTTCGGGGTAAAATCCGGGCATTTCAGCTGTTTCGCCGCCTACAAGCGCCGCTCCCGCCTGTACGCAACCTTCGGCTATACCCGATACAATATCGGCAATTTTTTCGGGTATATTTTTGCCGCAGGCAATATAATCAAGAAACAACAAAGGTATTGCTCCGCAGCATATTATATCGTTTACACACATTGCAACACAGTCTATGCCAACCGTGTTGTGCTTATCGGTTAAAAACGCCAATTTAAGCTTTGTGCCGACACCGTCCGTTCCGCTTACCAATACAGGTTTTTGTATACCCGTAAGATCGAGTTCAAACAAACCTCCAAACCCGCCTATATCACAGCAAGCTCCGCTTGTAACGGTACGTGCAATATGTTTTTTCATAAGTTCAACCGCTTTGTAACCGGCGGTTATATCCACACCGGCATTTTTATAACTTTCCGACATTGAATTATTCATTGTTTTTCTCCTTGTCAGCTGTATTTTTATTTCCAATTTTATTTTCAAATCTGTTTTTATCGGTTTGCTTCGGAGTTTGTGTGGGATAACGGTTTGTAAAGCAAGCACTGCAATAGCCGTTATTTGCCTGAGCGCCTATAAGCAAATTAAGATGGTCGGCATTTAAATACCCCAAGCTGTCTGCACCGATAATTTTTGTAATTTCCTCCACAGTATGTTTGCATGCAATCAAGTTGTCACGCGAGTCAATATCCGTTCCGTAATAACACGGGTTTAAAAACGGCGGTGCCGATACACGCATATGAACTTCCTTTGCTCCTGCATCACGCAAAAGTTTAACAATTCTTGCGCAGGTTGTGCCTCTTACAATAGAATCGTCTATAAGAACTACACGTTTATCCTTAACCGTTTCGTTTATTGTATTAAGCTTTATTTTTACTTTATCTTCACGCGATTTTTGCCCCGGTGATATAAAAGTACGTCCTATATATTTGTTTTTAATAAAACCTATACCGTACGGAATACCCGATTGTCTTGAATAACCTATTGCCGCGTCTATACCCGAATCGGGAACACCCACAACAACATCCGCCTGAACAGGATGTTCCATTGCAAGACAGGCGCCTGCTTTAAGACGCGCTTCGTGTACTCCCACACCGTCAATCACCGAATCGGGGCGCGCAAAATATATATACTCAAATATACAAATACTCTTTTGTGCTTTGCCGCAATGTTCTTTAATCGATTTTACTCCGTCTTTTGTAAATATTACAATTTCGCCCGGCTCAACATCGCGTACAAATTCGGCGTCAACAGCGTCAAGCGCACACGTTTCGGATGCCACAATATAGCGTCCGTCTTTTGTTTTGCCGTAGCAAAGGGGTCTGAACCCGTTTTCGTCACGTACCGCAATAAGCTTTGACGGTGACATAATTACAAGTGAGTACGCACCCTTGATTTTATTCATAGCGCGGTTTACCGCCTCCTCGATAGACGGGGAATTAATACGTTCTTTTGTAATTATATATGAAATAACTTCAGTATCGCTTGTTGTATGAAAAATTGAACCCTGAAGTTCAAGCTCACTACGCAGTTCGTAAGAATTTACAAGGTTACCGTTATGTGCAAGCGCCATACGGCCTTTAATGTGATTTACCACAATAGGCTGTGCGTTAAGCCTGTCGGTATTGCCCGTTGTTCCGTAACGAACGTGGCCAATTGCCATATTGCCCTCTCCGAGTCCGTCAAGTACACGTGCCGAAAAAACGTCATTTACAAGCCCGATATCTTTGTAACTTGTAAAAACACCGTCGTCGTTTACCACAATACCGCAGCTTTCCTGTCCTCTGTGCTGAAGTGCAAAAAGTCCGTAATAGCACGACGCGGCAACATTTTCTCTGCAATTGTCAAATATTCCGAAAACACCGCATTCCTCATGTATTTTTTGCATAACATACTCCTATTTTATATCTTATTTGTTTCCCATTACTCTGCTCATTACTTCGTTATATGCGTCCTCTACACCGCCCATATCACGTCTGAAACGGTCTTTATCAAGTTTTTCGTGTGTATCGCAATCCCAAAAGCGGCAAGTATCGGGTGATATTTCATCTGCAAGTACAATACTGCCGTCGGCAAGCTTACCGAATTCAAGTTTAAAATCAACCAAATCAATATTAAGTTTTTTAAA
>USKN01000015.1 GCA_900555295.1 uncultured Eubacteriales bacterium | reverse complement strand
AATTTTTTTAATTTTTTTTATTTTTAAAAATAAATATCTTATAACGATTATTTGCTTTTTATATTAAATCAAAAAGTTAATTATTTAAAGTTGATAAATACATAAATTAATGTTATAATTAAACATATAAAAAACGGAGGTGCAAATATGTCAATTGCCTATGTTAAAGATAAAGAGTTTCATATTAATTTAAAAAACGGCGAAGCGGGTAAATACGTTATTCTCCCGGGCGACCCGGCGCGTTGCAAAAAAATAGCCGAATATTTTGATAATGCGCACTTTGTAACATCAAACAGAGAATATACAACATACACAGGGTTTTTATGCGGTGAAAAAGTAAGCGTTACATCAACAGGTATAGGAGGTCCGTCTGCTGCAATTGCAATGGAGGAGCTTATACATACGGGAGCGCATACGTTTATAAGAGTGGGTACGGCAGGTGGAATACAAAAAGAAATTAAAGGCGGCGATATTGTTATTGCCACGGGTGCCGTTAGGTTTGAGGGAACAACACGCGAATATGCACCGATTGAATTTCCCGCAGTATCGGATTTTGATGTGGCATATGCGCTTAAAAAAGCGGCGAATTCATTAAACATAACATCATATATGGGAATTGTGCAAAGCAAAGATTCTTTTTACGGTCAGCACGAACCAGAAAGTATGCCTGTATCGGATATTCTTAAATACAAATGGAATGTATGGGAAAAGTGCGGTGTTCTTGCAAGTGAAATGGAAACCGCGTCGCTGTTTGTAACGGGCGCAGTACGAAAAGTGCGTGCAGGCTCGGTTTTGCTTGTGGTTGCAAATCAAACAAGACGTGCTTTAAAACTTGACGACCCTCAAAATTTTGATACGGACAATGCCGTAAAATGCGCTGTTGAAGCTATGAAAACATTAATTAAAAACGATAAAAACGGAGTGATATAATATGAAAACTGTATTTATAACAGGAGCGTCGGGCGGTATAGGCGGTGCGGCGGCACAATTATTTTACCAAAACGGATATAACGTGGCTATGACATATTTTAATAATATACAAAATTTAAATAAAATAACTGCCGATTTTAATAAAGACCGTATTTTAGCCGTTAAATGCGATGTGGGCGATAAATTGAGCGTAAACAATGCCATAGCCGAAACATTAAACAAATTCGGCACTATAGACGTTTTGGTTAATAATGCGGGAATTGCACAGCAAAAGCCTTTTGCCGATATATCCGAAAAAGATTGGGACAATATGTTTAAAGTAAACGTTAAAGGAATGTACAACTGCACCAAGGCGGTTATAGACACTATGATTAACAAAAAAAGCGGTTCAATAATTAATATTTCATCAATGTGGGGCGAAACAGGCGCGTCATGCGAAGTACATTATAGTGCCGCAAAAGCGGCAATAATAGGATTTACAAAGGCACTTGCAAAAGAAATGGGACTGTCGGGTATCAGGGTAAACTGCGTAACCCCGGGAGTTATAAATACCCAAATGAACAAAAATCTTACAGACGGCGATATTAAAGAGCTTATATACGAAACTCCGTTAAACCGAATAGGTACACCGTACGACATTGCAAACACGGTACTGTATCTTGCGTCCGACAAAGCGTCTTTTATTACGGGACAAATTATAGGTGTAAACGGCGGTTTTGTAATTTAACACAATATTCAAAGTATTTTCACACAATTAACACAAAAACGTGATACAATTATTTTGTTGGGAGGGAAACTTATGCACAAAATTCTTATAGTTGATGATGAGCAAAAAATCAGAGAAGTACTGCGCGAATATGCACTTTACGAAAATTTTGAGGTGTGCGAAGCACAAAACGGGCTTGAAGCTGTGGAAATATGCAAATCAAATAAATTTGACGCAATAGTGCTTGATATTATGATGCCGAAAATGGACGGCATTTCGGCCTGCGTTGAAATTAAAAAATACACCGACGCACCTATTTTAATGTTATCGGCAAGAGATGAAGAATACGACAAACTCTCGGGCTTTGCGCTCGGAATAGACGATTATGTTACAAAACCGTTTTCGCCCAAAGAAGTAATGGCACGGCTTAACGTAATGATAAGAAGATACAATAAAGATGCATTAACTGCCGACAGCAATATTTATGAATTTGGCGGTCTTAAAGTAGATGTTGACGGCAGAGAGGTTTATGTGGACTCAAAAAAAGTGGAAATGACCCCTAAAGAATACGAGCTTTTGTTTTACTTAATAGAACATATAAACAAGGGTCTAAAACGTGATCAAATACTTACCAATGTTTGGGGGTACGATTTTTACGGCGATGACAGAACGGTAGATACACATATTAAAATGCTGCGAAACAGCCTCGGACCTTATCGCGGATACATAGTTACTTTACGGGGACACGGATATAAATTTGAGGTGGCACAATGAAAAAATCACAATCGCTTACAACCAAATTATGGATATATCTCGGTGTTTTTACCGTTGTTATAATGCTTACTCTGTGGATTTTGCAAATTATTTTGCTAAACACAATGTATGAAGGTATGAAAATTAAAGAAATAAATAAAATCGGCAACAGCATTGCAGATGATATAATAAAAAAACCCGATAATTTTGATGAATATTGGTACGGCCACTCATTCAGACGGGGTTTATTTGCTGTTTTAATATCCCAAAGCGGTGAAGTTATTAAAACATCAAACTTTATGAGCGAACCCTCACCTCCGCCGCACAACACCGAGCAAAAACCCAATATGCTCAAAGATGAAGTTTTTGAAAACGTAATAGAAAAAACAAATTTATCGGATAACGGACGCTGCTGTTTTGCCGCGGATATTAAAAGAATGCACACGCATACCGTTGTATACGGTGCAAAAATATTAAACGGCGGCAATATAAATTATTTGTGTATTATGGCACCTCTTGAAGCGGTTGACGCAACAAGACAGGTTTTGCAAAAACAGCTTATGATAGTATCTGTTATATCGATTGTTATTGCGCTTATACTTGCGTACTTTATTGCAAAAAGAACCGCAAAGCCCATAAAAAATATGGCAAGCGACGCGGCAACACTTTCACGCGGAAATTATACCGTACAGTTTAAAGGCGGAACGTACCGCGAAATTAACGAACTTGCAACAATGCTTAACGAAACGGCGCGCGAGCTTTCAAAAACCGAAAAATTAAGACGTGATTTAATGGCAAACGTATCGCACGATTTAAAAACTCCGCTTACAATAATACGCTCATACGCCGAGATGATACGCGATATTTCGGGTGCAAATCCTCAAAAAAGAGAGGAACACGCAAATGTTATAGCCGACGAAGCACAGCGCCTTTCACTTCTTGTAAACGACATTCTTGACCTGTCAAAAATGGAAGCGGGCACCGAACAAATGAAATTTGAACTGTTTAATATAAAAGATACCGTAATTTCAATTGTAAATCATTTTAATGTTTTTGCCGAAAAGGACGGATATACATTTACACTCAATGCCGATGATAACGATAACGATATGTATGTATATGCCGATGAACATAAAATTGAACAGGTAATATATAACCTTATAAGCAATGCCATAAACCACACGGGAGATGATAAAAAAATAAATGTAACCCTTATGCGTACAGACGGCAAAATACGTTTTGAGGTAGCCGATACGGGAAAAGGAATACCTCCCGAGGAAATAAACCTTGTATGGAACAGGTATTACAAAAGCGCCGATAATCATATAAGAGGAATTGTGGGAACAGGCATAGGGCTTTCAATAGTAAAACAAATATTGCTTTTGCATAATGCGCAATACGGAATAATAAGCGAAATAAACAAAGGCTCTGTTTTTTGGTTTGAACTTGATTATGCACTCAATAAAAACATTAAAAACAATTTCACAAAACTATCATAATTCAAACATTTATTTTTCATTTTAAAGTTGTATAATAGCCGTAATAAGGAGGTATTGTGTGTATGATTAAAGAAAAACTTAAAAACATACCCAAAAGCTTTACAATTAAATTAGGTAAAATGAGCATTACCGTAAACCGCAAAGTGCTTACAGCGGTTATAATTGCACTAATTGCAGCAATTGCCGCAATTACCATTCACTCTCTTTCGGGCAAAAACCAAGCCGAAAGCAAAGAAACTACCGCAAAGGTAACACGCGGCAATGTGGAAAATGTTATAGAAGGTACGGGCACGGTTGCCGCAACCAGCCAATACGAAATTACATCTCTTGTAAAAGGCGATGTAACAAAAGACTATTTCAGCGAAGGCGATACGGTTGAAAAAGGCAAGCTTTTGTATCAGCTTGATACAAAAAATGCCGAAAGCACAATCGAAAAAGCAAAATCAGCTTTGGAAAAATCCCAAACCGCTTACGACCGTGCCGTTGAAACTGCTCAAAAACAATCGGTAACCGCAACCGCAAGCGGTACAATAACCGAGCTTAACATAAAAACAGGCGATGAAGTAAAAGAAGGTTCGCAAATATGTAAAATTGTAGACTACGAATACCTTATTATTACATTGCCGTTTAATAAAAATGACGCACAGCGTATTTATGCCGGCAGCAGTGCCGTACTGTCGCTTGAAAATTCATCCGCAAAAGTATACGGAACGGTTACAAGCGTTTCTACGGGTACAACAATTAACAGCTACGGTGTTGCAACATCAAATGTTGAAATAGCCGTTAAAAATCCGGGCGGCATAAAAGAGGGCGATAAAGCCACGGCAATTGTGGGAGATTATGCCTGCAACGATTCGGCAAGTTTTGAATACAAAAGCAGCGTAACCGTTACAAGCAAAGGCTCGGGAGATGTTGTAAGCGTAAACTATAAAAAAGGCGACAGGGTCACAAACGGCGCAACAATTTGCAGTCTTGTAAGCTCATCGGTTAATCAAACGTTAAAAGACGCAAAACTTTCGGTTGAAGACGCCAAAGTATCTTTAAATGACGCATACGACGATTTGGACGATTATAATATAACAGCCCCCATTTCGGGTAAAATAATTCAAAAAAATATTAAATCGGGCGAAAAACTCGATACAAACAACAGCACCACTATGGCAATAATTGCCGACCTGTCGGAACTTGTGTTTGATATGGCTATAGACGAGCTTGATATATCAAACATACAAGTGGGGCAAGAGGTTCAAATTACCGCGGACGCATTTGAAGACCTAACATTTACAGGACACGTAACAAACGTAAGTATTGTAGGTACATCAAACAACGGCGTTACAACCTACCCCGTTAAAGTAACCATAGATAATTCGGAGGACAGCGGTCTTATTCCCGGTATGAACGTAAGCGCAAGCATAGTTGTGGAATCGGTACAGAATGTACTGCGCGTTCCCGTATCTGCCGTACGCCGCGGAAATCTTGTTATTGTAAAAGATAAATCATCCGACGCAAAAGACGCGGCAAACGAAAACAATAAAGATAATATGCCGTCGACGCCGCAAGACGACAAAAATAATAAAAACGATAATAACAATAATATAATGAAAGATGAAAAAAATGTATCGTCATTATTTGATATATTTACCGTTACCGCAAAGGCCGAAAGCTCACAAAGCGACGAAGCGGATATTTCGCAAAAAAGAATTGAAAATATGAAAAAAGCGCTTGATGTTCCCGACGGATATACCGTTGTAACGGTAGAAACAGGATTAAGCGACGGTACATACATTGAAATTAAAAGCGGACTTGACGAGGGCGATACGGTTCTTTTGCCCGATACATCATCTAAAACGGAAAACAGCAAAGACAAGCAGCAGCAAATGCCCGGCGGCGGTATTGGCGGTGCCCCCGGAGGTATGGGAGGCGCTCCCGGCGGCGGTATGGGCGGCCCCGGAGGCGGTGGCGGCACACCGGGAGGTATGCGCTGATAAAATGTGATTTGGCAGGTGAATTATATGATAGAGCTTAAAAACATTTATAAAATATATTCAGACGGTGACAGCGAAATAAGAGCACTCGACGGTATATCACTTAACGTATCAAAAGGCGAATTTGTGGCAATTGTGGGTTCATCAGGTTCGGGTAAATCAACATGTATGAATATTATCGGCTGTCTTGATATACCAACAAGCGGAAGTTATTATTTAAACGGTACGGACGTAAGTACTATGGACGAAAAATCACTTGCACATATACGAAACCGTGAACTTGGGTTTGTTTTTCAGCAATATAATCTTATACCGAAACTCACTGTTGTTGAAAATGTTGAACTCCCGTTATTATATAAAGGTGTACACGCACAAGAGCGCAGAGAACGTGCAATTCATTCTCTTGAACGTGTGGGACTCGGCAAAAGAGCATTTAAATATCCGTCACAGCTTTCGGGAGGTCAGCAGCAGCGTGTATCAATAGCACGCGCCCTGGCAGGCGACCCTCCCGTAATACTTGCCGATGAGCCGACAGGTGCGCTCGATTCAAAAACAGGTCACGAAGTACTTGAATTTTTAAAACAACTTAACAACGAAGGTACAACAATTGTACTTATTACTCACGACAACTCGATTGCCGAACAAATTAAACGCGTTGTGCGCATACAGGACGGCAAAATTATTTCGGATGAGACTAAAGGGGGCGTGTGAATTTTGAATATAAGACAGGCATTTACACTTGCACTTAAAAGTCTTGCCGGCAGTAAAATGCGTTCTTTTCTTACAATGCTCGGCATTATTATAGGTGTTGCGGCGGTTATTGTAATAGTAAGTATTGTAAACGGTATGACAAAAGACGTTCTGGATCAATTTGAAAGTATGGGTGCAACAACAATTACCGTTACGGTACGCGGCAGAGGAGGAAACAGAAGTGTATCGGTTGACGATATGCAAAATCTGGTAGACGACAATCCCGATTATCTTGAATCTATGTCACCTTCCATATCGCTTGTGGGTACAACCGCAAAAAACGGAAACGATAATTTGGATGTTTCATCCTGCATAGGTGTAAACGAATACTACACACACATTAAATGTCTTAATATACAAAGCGGCAGGTCAATTGAATACATAGATTACGAAAACCGATTAAATAACTGTGTTGTGGGAACGTATATTGCAAAAGAACTTTACGGTACATATGACGTTGCGGGACAAAAAATAAAAATAAACGGCGTAACAATGACAATTGTGGGGGTTCTTGAAGAAACGGGCGACAGCGAGGAAGCAAGCGCCGATGATATAATACTTATCCCCTACACTCTTGCATCTAAAGTAACAAATAATTTTTCTATAGGCTCGTACATATTCAATGCCGCGTCAAAAGACGTATCGGATAACGCACAGGATTTAATAGACAATTATCTTCTCGGGGTTTTCAGCAATTCGAACGCGTATTCGGTTCAAAATATGAGCGATATGATAGACTCAATTAACGACCTTACAAAAACAATGTCGCTTGTACTTGCGGGTGTTGCGGGTGTATCGCTTCTTGTAGGCGGTATAGGCATTATGAATATAATGCTTGTTTCGGTAACCGAACGTACTCGCGAAATAGGTATACGTAAATCACTCGGCGCAACACCGTGGGATATAATGAGTCAATTTGTTGTGGAAGCAATCACAACAAGCTGTTTGGGCGGTGCAATAGGCGTACTGCTCGGCATCGGAGCGTCGTATGCCGCGACTTTGTTTGATATGACGGCGGTTATATCCGTACCCGCCATAATAATATCTTTCTCGGTATCTGCCGTTATAGGTATAGCGTTTGGGTATTTACCGGCAAAAAAAGCATCGCGGCTTAACCCGATTGACGCATTAAGATACGATTGATTATAGGAGGTTTTTTAATGAAAAACAAATTAACTGCTTATGTTTTATGCATTGCACTGTTACTTACGTGTATACCATCCGCATACGCTTCAGGTACTGTCGAATACAGCGACGTATCGGCACAGACTTTGCTTAAAACATTAAATATTATGGTTGGCGACGAAAACGGAAATCTTAATCTTGATAATTTTGTGTCACGTGCGGAATTTACCAAAATTGCCGTTGCAATGTCGCAATACAGAAATATGGTTGCATCAAGCGCAACAACCTCTATGTTTACCGATGTAAATTATAAATATTGGGCGGCGCCGTATATAAGACTTGCGGTTACAAACGGCATTTTTACGGGATATCCCGACGGAACGTATAAACCCGACAGTACGGTTTTGTATGAAGAAGCGGTTACAGTTATGCTGCGCCTGCTGGGATATACCGATGACGACTTCGGCACTTCCTGGCCTTACGGACAAATAGGAATTGCAAAAGGCAATCACATCACAGATAACATTTCAAAAAATGCAGGCGACGAATTATGCAGAGGTGATGTATTGACGCTTGCTTACAATACGTTAATGGCGTCGTCCAAATCATCATCCGGTGCGGCGGTTACATCATCATCTCAAAACGCGGGTGCGTCACCTGTTACAAGCGTTAATGTAAATGAGTCAAGATATCTTGAAAAACTCGACTGCTATTATTACGAAAACACGGTAATAATTGCAACCAACAAACAAAACTCCGGTATTACACCGGGGTATGTGTACACATCAAACGGTACATTTAAAACAAACGACAGCTTTTTGGATGAATATGTCGGCAAAAGCGGTGACCTTATAATTACAAACAAAGATGAATTTGCCGCATTTATACCCGACAATCAAACAGTTGAAAAATACGTTGTATATTCAAAACTCGATAACGTAATTACCGCATACCATAGCGGAAGTATGGTAAAAGTGGATATAGACGACAAAACAACGGCATATATGAACTCAACCGCAACAACATATGCAAACATATCGTCAGCGCTTACAACGGGCGATATACTTTATGTTCTTAAAGACAAAAACGGTAACATAGATTATGTAAATGCCGAAACGGATAATATGAGCGACGCATACACGGTTACAAGTCAAAATTGGTATTCGCATTTTACAAACGATTACAGCTCGCTTACGGCAATGCGTGACGGTGTAAAATCCGATATATCATCCGTTAAAACAAACGATATTGTATATTATATAAAAGATTTAAATACCGTATTTGCATACAGCAAAAAAATAACGGGTGTATACGAAAAAGCAACGCCAAACAAAGATATGCTTACATCCGTAACGGTATCGGGTACAGAATACAGTATAGAAACGGTTACGGCATTTAATAAGCTTTCATCGGCAGGAACATTTAACTTTGGAGATACAGTTACACTTTTACTTGGCAAAGACGGCAAAATTGCAGACGCTGTTTCGGCATCATCTTCAACATCTTACTTAGAGTACGGTTTTTTATATAAAACAGGTACCAAATCAACCGAAAACTCAAACGGAGAATACTACACCACAGCCTATGCCTGCGTTGCATATTCCGACGGAACAAATTCCGAATTTACGACCGACCGCGAATACAATAATATTTTAAACAACGTTGTAAGCATTACATTTAAAGACGGCACGGCACATTTATCCGCCGTTACGTCAAAACAATCGGTATCGGGAAACGTAGATGCGTCGAGTAAAAAAATAGGCACTGCGGCAGTGGCGTCCGATGTTAAAATACTCGATGTATCAACAACCGACAGAACGGTAAATTCAACTTATAAAAATGTGTATATGCAACGTCTTGACGGAATGAATATTTCATCATCATCTGTTATATATTGCGGCAAAAATTCAAGCGGCGAAATAGACGAATTATTTTTAAACAATGCAACGGGAGATAATTACGAATACGGTATTATAACCGCCACAACCAAAAACGGCAAAAATTCTTCAAGTCCGTATACGGTAAACATTAACGGCAATATATATACCTGCAATTTAAATTACGGAACAAAATTTTCAGCGGGCAGTCCCGTCGGTGCTTCCATATCAAACGGTGCTTTTAATTCTATGATTTCTCTCACAAGTGTCGGCACTGTAAAAGAGGTTGGCGAAGATTATTTAACCGCTGACGGAAAAACATACAAAATGAGCGATAACATAACGGTATATAAACGTTCTGTATCGGGAACCGACACCACCTGCACCGTTATGCCGTTAAACGAATTTAAACAAAATATATCATCATTAAACGGCACGGCATACTGTGACAAAGCCGAAAAAAACGGCGGAAGAATACGCGTAATAGTAATCAGACAGTAAAAATTAATCTTCTATTCTGTTTTCCTTTATAAATGACTTGCGGCAAACAAAGCATTATTTGACGCAAGTCATTATTTTTGCTTAAAACTATTGAATTTTTAAAAATTATGTGATAAAATTAATATGAAAAATTATGTAGGCGGTGATAATAAAATGCTTTTATATATTATTCGGCACGCTGATCCCATATATAACCCCGATTCACTTACCGAACGAGGAAAAATACAGGCACAGGCGCTTGCCAAAAGGCTTTATAAATGCGGTATAAACAAAATATACAGCTCTCCCTGCGGACGTGCCGCGGAAACGGCAAAAGCCACATCTTGCCTCACGGGAATTAATATACAAACGGCGGATTGGACAAAAGAAGTATACGACGAATTGTCGGTAACTCTCCCCTGCGGAAAGAAAAAATTTGCCGTAAACCTTGACGGAACTGTATTCAGAAGTGATGAAAATTTAATGCTCGTCGATAAATGGTATAACGCAAAAGAACTGTCAACGGTAAATGCAAAAAAAGTATACGATACAATTTGCAATAATTCCGATACATTTTTACAAAAACTCGGCTATTCAAGACAAAACGGTGTATATAAAATCACCGCGTCAAATGACGATAAAGTTGCGGTATTCTGTCACGCAGGGTTTATAACCTTGTGGCTTGCACACTTACTAAACTTATCCCCCGCTATGCTTATGGCGGGAATAGGCATTAAACATACGGGTGTTACAATAATAGAATTTGAAAACTCGGAAACAGGTTACACAACACCGTACTGTTTGTGTTTGTCCGACACGTCACATTTATATAACATTTAATTGCAGGAGGAAAAAATGTATTATTTTATAAAAAAACATTTTAAATATATAATGTTTTCGGTTTTAACCGCAATTGCAATTATCAGCTTAAACACCGTAATTGGCAGCGCCGATACCGAAATAAAGGTTTTTTCGGAAGATAAAATGCTAAACACATCGGCAATTGAACAAAATGGCAGTGCATATTTGCCTGTACGCGCATTTTTTGAAAGTTTGGGATTTAGCGTTGAATGGAATGATAATCAAAATTCGGTTACGGCAAACAGCGAAAATGTATCCGTTACTATGACATTGGGTCAAAATCAGCTTATATTAAACGGAAATGTTGTAACAACGGATAATGCAATTATTGAATTAAACGGATTAACCTATGCCCCGTTAAGGGCAATTGCGCAAGCGCTGGGATATACCGTTGAATGGTACGACTCGGCACAAACCGCCGTTATAAAAAGCGATAAATGTTTATATAACTTTTATTTTAATACACCGTCGCTTATGCCTACATTTGAAAGCGTGGTTTTAAACGCCCCCATTGCACAATCCAATTGGGTTGCCGAAGACGTGGGAATTTATTATATGTATAAAGGCTCAAGCGAACAGGACGCATTAAATTATGCCGATATACTTGAACAAAAATTCGGATTTACATATGATTCAATGCAATTGAGCGAAACATACAGCAAACTTTATGTGTATGTAAACGATAAAACAACGGCAATAGTTGAAGTTTCAAACGACGCTGTACGCATTTACCCGTCGGTAAGCAGCATGTATGCTTATGAACCGCTCAAACAAGACGAAACATCTCAAATATCGCAAAATGATGTAAAAAATAACACACCGTCACAAAACGGGCAAACCCCAAACGCTGTACACCCCTCCGATACCGTATATTATGACGGCACTTCCATTCCTGACTATTCGTATATTACGGGAAGAGCATTGTTTAAACAAAGCACAACCGATAAAGGTTATCCCGTAAACATATACTACAGCAGTATATTTGATGTAATGGAATATATGACCGAATTAAACCTTACATACGGATTTGATAATTATACAATGAACACATCTCCATTTGATATGACCGTAACATATACAATTCAAAAGCAAAACGAATACGTTACCGCCGTGTATTCAATGATGTCGGATTGCGTGTACATCTCATACGGAACAAAATAATATAAAAAACGGTGATACATAATGAACAAAAAAAATAACGCACAAGAAGAATTGCTGCTTGAATGTGAAAAAATATGGATATTTATGCTTATGATTGCTGTAGGCGGCTTTTTTGGAGCGTATACATATATACTTAAAGGAAATGTGTTTTGCAATGCGCAAACCGCAAACTTTGTGATGCTTGCAATACAAATAGGCGAACATAACAAGGCACGCGCGCTTTACTATTTAATACCGATTTCGGCATACCTTTTGGGAACAATGCTGTCGGAATTTTTGCCAAAACACGTAAATAATCTTGAACTTTTAAGATGGGACACATTTTTTGTTGCATTTGAAATGCTGTTTGTTTTTGCACTCGGATTTATACCCGACGACGCACCGCCGCAAATTTGTCAAATTGCAATAAACTTTGTTGCCTCAATGCAGTTTAACACGTTTCGTCAGGCAAAAAAAATCCCTATGGCAACAACGTTTTGCACCAATCATTTGCGCCAGGTAGGTGTAAACCTCGTAAAATGGATTCATAAAAGAGATAATACCTCAAAAGAGAAATTTTTTATGCATTTATTTATGATATTATGCTTTGTTGGCGGCGGTATTATATCGGCAATATTATGTTTACGCTTTAAAGGCAAAGCAATTTGGGGTGCCGAAGCATTGCTGTTAATTGCGTTTATAGATTTGCTGCACGCTGACCTCATTACCGAAAAAGATAAAATTCACGTTGTACCGCACGGGCACTAAATCAAAAAGGAGAAAACAATAATGAACAATAATAAGATTATAAACAATACGCTGAACAGCAATAAAATAACTCCGAAAACGCTCCGTGTTGTAATGTATATTCTCATTGCCGCAACGGTAATGTACTGTTTAAACGCTGTTTCTATTGTAACACGTGACGCCAAAAGCCCGATATCGGCTCTTTTGGGATATTACGCCGCAACGCTTATGTTTACGGTAAGATACAAAAACGACGAAATTAAAACAGCAAAAATAATTTTAGCTGTTTCATCTGTTCTAACCTGTGTCGCAATAATAGCCGTATCAGTTATAATGAAGTTCAACACACATTTCCGTGATATTATTTTAAACAGCACAATAGGTGCAGCCGTACTTGTTGAAACAGTTTTTGCATTACCAAAAATTAAATTTATAAAAAATTGCAGCGAAACACTGTTTTGGATAATATTCGGTTTAATGATTGCAATACTGCCGAGCGTTACGCTTACATTATCCGTAAAAAACACACTAATTGCCGAAACGGCACTTTTGATTATTGTTTCGGTATTTTTGACTGTAAAAAAGCACTAAATCTTATATAATTGTAAAAAACATAAAACATTAAACATATGCTTTGCTCGCCGAATTACCCATTTTTGTTGTATGTTAGTACCAAAAAAACGGCAAAACACAGAGAATTTAAACAATTTCCCAATCGTAATTTTACAATTTAAAAGATAACTATTGATAAATTAAAGCCAATGTGATATAATGGTTTATGTTATGTTGGCATTTTTTTTGCAATATGAAAAGACAGCATAAAATTACAGGCAAAAACTCTAAATGCAAAAAGGTATTTGCCAAAAAATACGTATTGTTTACAAATACGGCAATAAGGTTTTAAAACCAATTTTTGTAAAATCGACAAAATAATTACATAAAAAATGTTAAAATATAAGATAAATCAAGGAGATGTGATATAAAATGAAATTAGGTATAGTAGGCTTGCCGAATGTAGGCAAAAGCACACTTTTTAATGCCATTACACAGGCGGGTGCGGAATCGGCAAACTATCCGTTTTGTACAATTGAGCCTAATGTGGGAGTAGTTGCGGTACCCGATGAAAGACTTGATAATCTTTCTAAAATGTACAACCCCCAAAAAACAACCCCCGCAGTTATAGAATTTGTTGATATAGCCGGTCTTGTAAAGGGTGCAAGCCGCGGCGAGGGTCTTGGAAACAAGTTTTTGTCGCATATACGTGAAGTAGATGCAATAGTACACGTTGTACGCTGCTTTGAAGACGGAAATATAGTACACGTTGACGGCAGTATAGGCCCTAAAAGGGACAGCGAAACAATTAATATGGAACTTATTTTTGCCGATATGGAAATGCTCGAAAAACGTATTGCAAAAACCGGTAAATTGGTTAAAACAGGCAATAAAAAATATGCGGCGGAACTTGACTTAATTAAAAGAATTTATGCGGCGCTCGAAAACGGAAAACCCGCAAGAAGCGTAGAATTTTCAAAAGAGGACCTTGATATTTTAAAAGAAATATCACTTCTTACAATAAAACCCGTTATATATGCCGCAAATGTTGCCGAAGATGATTTTGTAAACGGAATAGAAAACAATAAATTTGTACAGGAACTTACACAGGTAGCAAAAGACGAGGGCGCAGAAGTGCTGCCTATATGCGCGCAGATAGAACAGGAGCTTGCCGAACTGAATGATGATGAAAAACAAGCATATCTTGAAGAACTCGGTATTAACGAATCGGGACTTAACAGACTCGTTAAAAAAAGCTACAGCCTTTTGGGTCTTATAAGCTTTTTAACATCGGGTGAAGATGAATGCCGTGCTTGGACAATAAAAAAAGGTACAAAAGCACCGCAGGCGGCAGGAAAAATTCATACCGATTTTGAAAAAGGGTTTATACGTGCCGAAGTTGTATCCTATGATGACCTTATGGCGTGCGGTACATATGCCGCGGCACGTGAAAAAGGACTTGTGCGCCTTGAGGGAAAAGAATACGTTATGAACGACGGTGACATTGTTTTGTTTAGATTTAACGTATAATTTATATACTTTGTCAATTAAAACAATCGATTGCCAACGTCAAAATATACTAATTTTTAATAATTAAAGAAAATCAAAGAAAAAAGTTAAAAATTCATAAAAAAAACCGTTATTTTAAGATAAAATAAAAATAACGGCTTTTTTTAACAATAAACGTCTAATTTACACATTGCAAAAAAATCACAGAGTTGTATAATAATAACATAAGTTAGCAGTTGATGTTTTAGAGTGCTAACACAACTTTATTAATAATATATATAATATAAATGGAGGTATGCATTATGATTATTAAACCATTAGGTGACAGAGTTGTTATTAAAATGACTGAAACGGAAGAAAAAACAAAAAGCGGTATAGTACTTACAGGTTCCGCAAAAGAAGAACCGCAGGTTGCAGAAGTAATTGCAATAGGTTCGGGCGTTCTTGCCGACGGCAAAACGGTAAAAATGGAAGTTAAAGTCGGCGATAAAGTTCTTATTGCAAATTATGCCGGCAAAAAGGTAAAAGTTGACGGTGAGGAACAAATTATAGTAAGTCAAAGCGATATTCTTGCAATAGTTGAATAATAATTTAATTAATTTGAATAAAGAAAGAGGTAATAAAAATGGCTAAACAAATTAAATTCGGTGAAGAAGCAAGACGCGCATTGGAAGCAGGTGTAGATCAGCTTGCAAATGCCGTTAAAATAACACTCGGACCCAAAGGCAGAAATGCTCTTTTAGATAAAAAATTCGGTTCGCCCCTTATTACAAACGACGGTGTAACAATTGCCAAAGAAATTGAGCTTGAAGACCCGTTTGAAAATATGGGTGCACAGCTCGTAAAAGAAGTTGCAACAAAAACAAATGATGTTGCGGGCGACGGTACTACAACCGCAACACTCCTTGCACAGGCTATTATTAAAGAAGGTCTTAAAAATGTTGCAGCCGGCGCAAATCCTATGATTGTAAGAAAAGGCATTCAAAAAGCAGTTGACGCGGCTGTTAAATATATTGCCGATAATTCCAAAAAAATTAACGGTAAAGAAGATATTGCAAGAGTTGCATCGGTTTCTGCCGCAAACGAATATATAGGTCAGCTTATTGCAGACGCTATGGAAAAAGTTACAAGCGACGGTGTAATAACTGTTGAAGAGTCAAAAACAGCCGAAACATACAGCGATGTTGTAGAGGGTATGCAGTTTGACAGAGGATACATTTCACCTTATATGGTAACGGATACAGAAAAAATGGAAGCTGTTTTGGATGATGCAAATATCCTTATTACAGACAAAAAGATTTCAAATATTCAAGATATTCTTCCCTTACTTGAACAAGTAGTTCAGGCAGGCAAAAAACTTCTTATTATTGCCGAAGATATTGAAGGCGAAGCGCTTACAACACTTATTGTAAATAAATTGCGCGGTACATTTACCTGCGTTGCCGTAAAAGCACCGGGATTTGGTGACAGAAGAAAAGAAATGCTTCAAGACATTGCAATTCTTACAGGCGGTAAAGTAATAAGCGAAGAACTCGGTTATGAGCTTAAAGACGCAACACTTGATATGCTCGGTACGGCAAAACAAGTTAAAGTTATGAAAGAAAATACAATTATTGTTGACGGAAACGGCAACAAGGACGAAATAGCCGACAGAATTGCGGTTATCAGAAATCAAATTGCCGAAACAACATCTGAATTTGATAAAGAAAAACTTCTTGAAAGACTTGCAAAACTCTCCGGCGGTGTAGCCGTTATTAAAGTAGGTGCAGCAACCGAAACAGAAATGAAAGAAATGAAACTCCGTATAGAGGACGCACTTTCGGCTACAAAAGCGGCTGTTGAAGAAGGTATAGTAGCCGGCGGCGGAACATTATATATAAATGCTATTCCCTCCGTTACAAAACTTCTCGATACAGTAACCGAGCCGGATGAAAAAACAGGTGTTAAAATTATTTTGCGCGCATTGGAAGAACCCGTTAAACAAATTGCAGCAAATGCGGGTCTTGAGGGCTCTGTTATAATAGATAAAATTAAAAACAGTGCAGACGGTATAGGCTTTAACGCACTTACCGAGGAATATGTTGATATGGTTGCAAGCGGTATAGTTGATCCTGCAAAAGTAACAAGAAGCGCACTGCAGAACGCTACAAGTGTTGCATCTACACTCCTTACAACAGAATCCGTTGTTGCTAACATCAAAGAAGATGCACCGGCTATGCCGGCAGGCGGAGCTCCGGGAATGGGCATGATGTAAGCTAAAAATATGATTTTTAGAAAACTCCTCAGAAGAGGAGTTTTCTTTTTATTATAAAAGTGTTACAATAGTTCTAATATATAAATTTGGAGGTTAGGATATGGGTGATTTTTACACAGAACAGCTGGTGAAGAGGCAGAAAGCATCTTCGACGACGCTGATCAAAGCAATACTTATCATACTTACTGTTCTGTCGGTCGTACTTATATTTATGATCCCATTCGGAATAATTGGTCCGGTGATCATGATCGCACTGGATGTTTTTTTGTTCCGGAGTATGGATGTTGAATATGAGTATTTATTTGTGAATGGGAGTCTTGATATTGATAAGATTATGGCAAAATCCCGTCGGAAAAATATGTTTTCCATGGAGATGACGGATCTTGAGATGATGGCACCTTCCGGTTCGCCGGAACTCAGACCTTATCAAGGACTGAAAGGAACCGATTACAGTTCAGGTATGCCGGGGGCAGATACATATGAGCTGATCGTTGTAAATAACGGGGAAAAGAAAAAAATTATTTTTGAGCCAAATAAGGCAGTTTGTGAAGGACTGAAGATGCTGGCACCAAGAAAAGTATTT
>USKN01000014.1 GCA_900555295.1 uncultured Eubacteriales bacterium | reverse complement strand
GGATAGTACGCGTGATATTTTGCTTCAATTCAGAATACCGTCAAATCCCACGGGTGAAAATGCGGTCAGGTATTTAAAACGTTTTATGTCAACAAACGAAACTGCGGCATATGTATTTAAAGCAGGTACACCCGAGGCAAATGAGCTTATATCGTATATACTTAATATGTATAAAGAGTATACCGATAAAGGCAATGCGTACGAATATTATATGATGTCGTATTTGCAAAGCATTATTGCGCGTTTGCACCGCAGTAATATTTTAATGGACGCAAACACGGTTTTTGATAATAAATCTATCGAAAAAATATACCCTGTACTTGAATATATCGATAACAACTATAACGATAATATTTCGCTTGACGAATTAAGTACTCTTTTAAATTTAAACCAATATTATTTTTGCCGTTTGTTTAAAAAGGCAACAAATACAACATTTGTTGAGTATCTTAATTTTGTAAGAGTTTGCAAGGCGGAAAAATTGATTTTAAAAAGCGACAAAAGCATTTCGGAAATATCGTATGAGGTGGGTTTTGCATCACTTTCGTATTTTAACAGAACTTTTAAAAAATACAAATCGTGTTCTCCTACAGAGTATAAAAAAATAGGACTTGCCGAAGATACGCTTATTGGCGCCGTTGAATAAATATAATTGTAAATTTGGTATAATACCGTATTGAGTCGGCATAATATTACAGTATATAGCGGTTGACAATTTGGGCAATATGATATATAATTATAATACATTCGGGGACGTAAAGGTTTCGACGGGGATTTTGAACAATCGGGAGCGAGCAGCGGCGGGAACCGCTTAAAAATCCCAATCTTAAATATAAAAGCTAATAACGATTTAGTTTACGCTGCCTAATTTTACAGGCGGCCGTTCTTACCGAGCAGACCACGGCACGGATAAGAGCGTCATTATGTGGTGAACGTGAGCGGGCAAAGCTTTGAGTCCGCCACGGAAAATGAAGCTACCGAAACGCAGAGGTTGTCTGTGAACTTTGCGCGAAGGGAATGTTAAATCATAGACTGCGCTCGGAGAGCCCGTTTGGAATGGATTTTCGGACAGGAGTTCAATTCTCCTCGTCTCCACCAATTTTGATTTGTTACAAACACTTATTATAAAAGGGGTTGATGACTGTGTCTGACAGAGAAAAGGCAATTAACCTTATTGACTCTATACCCGATTCACAGATGAGGTATATTATCAGTATGCTGCAAAGTTTTAAAGCGGCTGTTGATGAAGCGTCCGATGATTCGTTTTGCGAACACTTGTATGAGAACTATCTTAATGATACGGACAGCGAAAAAGACAATGGTATTCCAATTGAAACATTTGCACACGAGCTTGGTATAAATTTATGAAGTACAATATAATTATACTAAAACGTGCAAGAAAATTTATTGAAAAGCAGGCACATCAAATTCAGGTTAAAATATTGAATGAAATAAGCAAATTGCCTGCCGGAGACACAAAAAAGTTAAAGGGATATGATAGAGTATATCGTTTGCGTGTAGGTGATTTCAGAATAATATATAACATTGATTATGATGTTTTGACAATTACCGTGATTGATATTGGAAACAGAGGGCAGGTTTACAATAAATATTAACAGTGTTGGCTGCGAAACCTATTGAGTGTAACTTTCGTCTCCGCCAATTTTGATTTTTGCAGCACAAATTAAGGAGAAACAAAAAATGCGAATTATGGGAATAGATTACGGCGACTCGAGAGTGGGGGTTGCGGTAAGCGATCCTTTGGGATATACCGCACAGGGTGTGGCAACACTGCCCAATAAATATTATCCCAAAATGCTTGAAAAACTTTTGGAAATTATAAAATCATATAATGCCGAAAAAATTGTTATAGGCTTGCCTAAAAATATGAACGGCAGTATGGGCGACAGGTGTGAAATTACCAAAAATTTGCGGATGATATAAGGCAAAGCTTGCCCGATATACAAATTGTGCTGTGGGACGAACGCCTTACAACGGTGCAGGCGGCAGGTATTTTAAATGTTACAAACACCCGTGGCAAAAAGCGTAAAGAGGTTATAGATACCGTTTCGGCGTGCCTTATACTTGAAAGTTATTTACGAAAATAAAGGAGATTTTTTTAATATGAAAGACAATATACTTACTTTTACAGATGAAAACGGAGAAGAATTGGAACTTGAAGTTGTTGACTCGTTTGAAATTGACGATAATAAATATGTTGCGCTTGCAACTCCCGAAACCGATGACGAAAACGATGAGGGAGAGGTTTATATTATGCGTATAGAAAGTGAAAGCGACGGAGAAGATATTTATGTTGCAATAGAGGATGAAGACGAACTTAACACCGCATTTGAAAAGTTTACCGAAAGATGCTCGGATGATTTTGATATTTTATCCGAATAAATAAAGCAAATGTTAATAAAATTTTTATAAAAAGTATTGATATTTGGGCGTATAAGTGATATAATAAATATTGTCCCTGGGGTGTTTGCCAATCCGGTGATATTTTAACCAACAGATTATAAAAGGAAACCTAATCTCCGACTGTGGCTGTAGACCAAGCTATAGACTAGGGAACATTTAAGCAGCCGGGCGGTGTCCACCTGCATAGCAGGTTAAAAATAATCCGTGAAGCGGCATTTTGGGGATTTTATATTTTAAATGAAATTCGGAGGTGTAAAAGAGCAATGCAATGTGTGCTTTTTTACACCTTGTTTTTGTATATTATTTAAGGGGATTTTTTAATTATGATTAACGAACAGATTGAATTGTTTAAAGCAACAATAAAGGGTAAAAAAATTGCCGTGTTGGGATTGGGTATAAGCAATTTGCCGGCAATAAAATTTTTGCACAAATTCGGAGCTGTTATAACGGCGCGTGACAGAACACCGTATGATGAACTCGATAACGACAAGCTTGAGGTTGTAAAAGCATACTGTATGGATTTTGTTTTGGGCGACGGTTATTTGGATAATTTGGACGGCTATGATATTATAGTTAAATCGCCGGGTATACCGCCGTATGCCGGTCAAATTGAAAGTGCGGTTAAAAACGGAGCGCACCTTACAAGCGAAATGGAAATATTTATGACTCTTTGCCCGTGTAAAATTGTAGGCGTAACGGGGAGCGACGGCAAAACCACTACAACAACCGTTATTTACGAAATGCTTAAAGCCGAGGGCAAAAAAGTATATGTGGGGGGCAATATAGGCAGTCCGTTGCTCGATAAGGTTGAGCAAATGAACGAAAATGATTGGGTTGTGTTGGAACTTTCAAGTTTTCAGCTGCAAACAATGAAAATAAGTCCCGATATAGCGGTTATTACCAATTTAAGCCCAAATCATCTCGATTATCACAAGGGCGGTATGGCAGAATACATTAATGCAAAAACCAACATATTTAATTATCAAAACGAGAACGGAAAGCTTGTTATAAATGCCGATAATGATGTAACCTCGTCGTTTGAGGGCAAACAAAAAGGAAATCTTATATTTTTTACACGGCGTGATTATAATAAAGATATTGCGTGCAGTCAAATTAAAGACGGAAAAATTTATTGCTGCGGCGAGTATATTATGGATGTATCGGATATACGTATAAAAGGTATGCATAATGCAGAAAATTATCTTGCGGCTATTGCCGCTGTATACGGAATTGTCGACCCCGAAAATATGAGAAACGTTGCACGTACATTCGGCGGTGTACGTCACCGTATGCAATATGTTAGAACGGTTGACGGTATTGAGTTTTACAACGATTCAATCGGTTCTTCACCGTCAAGAACAATTGCGGGACTTGTGGCGCACGGCGGAAAGATAGTGCTTATAGCCGGCGGATACGATAAAAAAATTCCGTTTGATACTTTAGGCGAGGCGGTAAACCGTTATGTGTCGGTTATTGTGCTGTGCGGCAATACAAGCGATAAAATAGAAAAGGCCGTAAAAGACGCCGATAAAGACAAAAAAGATATTCCCATTATAAAAACGGATGATTTTGAGTCGGCGGTTAAAACAGCATTTGCTGCGGCAAAGGGTATAGATGCCGACGGTGAAAGAGTATCGGTTATTTTATCACCCGCCTGCGCAAGTTTTGATATGTTTAAAAACTTTGAACAGCGCGGCGATAAATTTATAGAAATTGTAAACAGTCTTTAAAAGGAAAAACGGTGGTTAAATGAATAAACTTGATTGTATCGAATTAATAAAAAACCTGTCATCTTTAACGGGGGTGTCGGGTTATGAACAAAAAAATGCCGAATATATTTCAAACATATTCAAAAAATACTGCGATAATGTGTATACCGACGCACTCGGCTCACTTATAGCGGTAAGAAAAGCCGATATAAAAGATGGTGAAACGCCTAAAAAAATAATGGTTGAAGCGCATATGGACGAAATAGGACTTATGATAACCAAAATAGACGAGGACGGGTTTTTGTATTTTACATCGATAGGCGGTATTGACACAAGAATTTTGCTTGCAAGCGAAGTGACGGTTCACGGCAAAAAAGACATTACGGGTGTTATAGGTGCAAAGCCGCCACACGTACAAAGTGCCGACGAACAAGGCTCTCCCGTTTCGGCTGACAAACTGTACATTGATACGGGGTACAGCCGAAAAGAGATTGAAAAAATTGTCTCGGTAGGTGACACCGCAACATTTATGAATGAATTTTTAACACTTAAAAACGATTATATTTCAACCAAGAGTCAAGACGACAGGTCAAGCGTGGCGGTACTTGTTATGGTTATGGATTATCTTAAAAATGTTAAATTGCCGTTTGATGTGTATTTTGTTGCAACGGTTCAGGAAGAAGTGGGAACACGCGGTGCAAAAACCGTCGCATATTTAATTAATCCCGACGCGGCAATTGCAATTGACGTGTGCCACGGCTTAACACCCGACAGTTCACCGCTCGACGCGGTAAACTGCGCAAGCGGAACGGTTGTTACAAAGGGTCCCAACATACACCCCGTGTTTGTAAAAAAACTTATTGAATGTCTTAACGAAAACGGCGTAAAATATACCTGTGATGTTGCGGGCGGAAATACCGGTACCGACGCGTGGGCAATACAAACCGCAAAACACGGAATACCTACGGTTTTGCTGTCGCTGCCGCTTAAATTTATGCATACGCCGATAGAAACATTGTCGCTTACCGATGTTAAGGCAACGGCAGAGGCTATAGGCACATTTTTAAAATCGGTTGAAAATGCGGAGGATATAATATGCTTTGGGAAACTTTAAAAGATTTAACTTTAATTAACGGCGTATCGGGCGATGAGGGCGATGTGCGCCAATATATTATAAACAAAATAAAACCGTATGCCGAGAGTATTGACATTGACACTATGGGCAACGTTACCGCATTAAAAAAAGGCACGGGCAAAACTTGCCGCAAGGTTATGATTTGCGCGCATATGGACGAAGTGGGACTTATTGTAAGCGATGTAACAAGCGACGGCTATATAAAATTTCAGGAAGTGGGCGGAATTGACGACAGAATACTTCTTGCGCAAAGAGTGGTTATAGGCAAAGATAAAGTAAACGGCGTAATAGGAATAAAGGCTGTTCACCTGCAAACAAAAAGCGAACGTTCAAATGTAATAAAAATGCGTGATATGTATATAGACATAGGCGCAAAAGATAAAGACGACGCATTTAAATATGTAAACAAAGGCGACTATATAGCCTTTAATTCGCGCTACCGCGAGCTTGGCGGTGATGATACCCCAACCGTTAAAGCCAAGGCGCTTGATGACAGAATAGGCTGTGCAATTATGTGCGAACTTATAAAAAACGAATACAAAAATGATATATATTTTTGCTTTAACGTACAGGAAGAGGCGGGGCTGCGCGGCGCACAGGTTTTAAGCCGCAAACTTAAACCCGACATTGCAATAGTGCTTGAATCCACAACGGCGGCAGACGTACCGTTTACCGAGCCGCACGAGCAGGCAACGCGTCAGGGAGAAGGCCCTGCCGTTTCAATAATGGACAGAGCGTCGTATGCCGATAAAAAACTTAAAGATTTTATATGCGATACAGCTAAAAAACATAAAATAAAATACCAGCTTAAACAAACAACTTTTGGCGGAAACGATGCCGGCGCAATACAAACATCGGGTATCTCGGTGCGAGTTTGCTCAATTTCAATGCCGTGCAGATATATTCATTCGCCGGTAAGTACGGTACGCAAAAGCGATATAGATGACGGCTTTAAACTTGCCGACGCGGTTTTAACCGATATAGGCGAATTTTCGGAGGAATAAAAAATGGAATTACTTAATAAACTTACGCAAATTTCGGCGGTTTCGGGAAACGAAGAACGTATTTGCGAATTTATAACAAATGAGGTAAAAGGGTTTGCCGACGAAGTATATACCGACAGCTTAAATAATGTTATTGCGGTAAAAAAATCAAAAAACAAAGACGCAAAAAAACTTATGCTTTCGGCACATACCGATGAAATAGGCATTATTGTAACATACATTGAAAAGGACGGTTTTTTGCGTTTTGCACCTGTTGGCGGAATAAGTCTTTTTAACTCAATAAACAAGCGTGTTGTTTTTTCAAACGGCACAACGGGTATTGTATCGTATGAAGAAAAAATCGATATAAAAAAAGACCTTAAACCTGCAAAAATGTATATAGATATAGGTGCGCAGGATTTTGAAAAAGCGGCAGGCCTTGTGTCTGTGGGCGACACGGCGGTATTTGAGGGCGCGTTTTACGATATGAACGGACGTGTATCCGCAAAGGCGCTTGACGACCGCGTCGGCGTTTATGCGCTTATTAAAGCGTTTACAGATTTAAACGATACGGCATTTGATATATATGCTGTTTTTTCATCGCAGGAGGAAATAGGCCTTCGCGGTGCAAAGACCGCCGCATATACAATTAAACCCGATTATGCGCTTGCAATTGACGTTACCGACACGGGCGACACACCCAACTGCAATGTAATGGATGTAAAGCTCGGATGCGGTGTATGTATAAAGTTTAAAGACAATTCAATTATTACTCATAAAAAAATTAATGACGCACTTATAAAATGCGCGCAAAAAAACAGCATACCGTTTCAGCGTGAGGTGCTGTCAATAGGCGGCACCGACGCGGGCAGTATTCATCTTACACGCGGAGGTGTTGTAACGGGGGCGCTTTCAATACCCACACGTTATATACATTCGCCGTGCGAGGTGGCAGACGTAAAAGATATAAAAGGCTGTATAAATCTTATAAAATGTTTTGCAAAAGAAAATTATTTTGATTAAAACCTGCCCGAAAGACACTTAAAGTGTCTTTCGGACTATATAAACGAATGTACGTTTTTAAGATTAACGTACATTCGGAATTGTGCGGTGATACATACAATGTTAAATACTGTTAAAAAATATGCAATTGTGGCGCAAAACGCACCGCAGTCGGTATATTCAATGCTTAAAAATAACGGCTTTACTTTATTATATGGCGGTATTTCGCTTAATGTGCAAGCACCTGTAAAAAACCACACCGATATGCAAATTTGCGGTGTCGGCGGCGGAGTTTATGTATGCTGTCCCGAACTTTACAAGTATTATAAAAGCCTTTTCGGCGGCACACCGTATACGCTTTTGTGCGGTGAACATATGCTTAAATACAGCTATCCGGGCGATTGTGCGTACAATGCCGCGGTTTTAAAAGATTTTGCAATAGCAAATTTTGACTGTATTGACTCTGTTTTAAAAAACGAACTTAAAAAAGCGGGAAAAAAATTTATAAATATAAAGCAGGGGTATGCAAAGTGCAGCATATGCGTTGTTTCCGACAATTCGTTTATAACATCGGACATAGGAATTTACAATACGGTTAAGGCACAAACAAGTGATATCGATATGCTTTTAATTAAATCGGGAGGTATAGAGCTAAACGGTTTTGATTACGGATTTATAGGCGGTGCAAGCGGATACAGCGAAAACGAGGTGTATTTTTGCGGGGATATAAAGCATCACCCGTCGTATTATGACATTCTCCGTTTTATTACAAAAAATGGCAAAAATATTAAATGTTGTGAAAATATTTTAACCGATATCGGAACAATATTGTTTTTGGGATAATACAATACTCATATACACATACTATCATTTGAAAGGATGTGTGTATGTTGCACTTTCATATATATGCAAAACCGAGCGAGCTTGACATACTTGAAAAACAACTCGATAAGTATGAACTTTTGTGCATAAAATCCGACCGCTTAATTGTAACCGAACATACCGATGAGGTTATAAATGTTGTGGCGGATTTTATTATAAAATATTTATATAAAAATTACGTAAAAAACAGTTTGGGTTTAAAGTATGCTTATTTTAATGCCGACGAACGCGAAATGATTTGTAATCAGGTTATTTTTGCATTCGATGGGGAAAACCTTACAGATACGCTTAAAACAATGTATTTCGACATAAATTTGCACAGCTTTGTGTTGTTTATGATGGCGGACGACTTAAAAATTCTTGACAGCGAAATCGACAAAGCGTGTGAGCTTATGCACGCGCGCCGCGAATATTTTGATTATATACGTCTTTTAAAATACTATGCCGATATGAATGATACCGAATACGATACGGTTAACGTTATTTTCGGCAAATACGGTTTTTCGGTTACCGATGCCGGGTTCAGAGAGATAACACAGAGCGAGGCGGATGCCGAGATTGCTCTTTTGGATGAAGACAATTCGCTTGTGGCGGCACTTATAAGCCTTTCGCCGAACAAAATTATTGTTCACGGGGCGGATAATGCCGTCGGGCTTGTAATAGATACAATTGTAAATGTTTTTGGAGATAAAATATATATGTGCGGCGGATGTCCGCATTGTACACGAGGTTAAATTATAATGACACACACGCATCATAAAAAAAACAAAAAAACAGCGCTGTGCGCCGTAAATGCAAAGTATGTCCATACAAATCTGGCGGTGCGCAGTATAAAAAAATATTGTGAAACACAAAACAGTGAGTTTGATATTACAATTTGCGAAACCACAATTAACGACAGTATGTCGGCGTATCTTGCGTTGCTTTATAAGCTTGACGCCGATATATACTGTTTTTCCTGTTATTTATGGAACATAGACAAAATACTTCTTTTGGCGGATAACTTAAAAAAAGCTTTTTCGGGCGAAAAAGATATTAAGGTTGTTTTGGGCGGCCCGGAGGTGAGCTATGACAGCGCGGATGTTATGAAAAAATACCCTTTTGTCGATTGCATAATATGCGGAGAGGGCGAAATTACGGCATTTGAACTTTTAAGCGGTACGGATATGAAAGATATAGACGGTATAACATATCGCGAAAATGATAATATTGTTCAAAATCCGCCGCGCAAACTGCCGGGCGACCTAAATTATTTGCCGTTTGCATATGATGAGGAAATAGAGCAATATAAAAACAAAATTATATATTACGAATCAAGCCGCGGCTGTCCGTTTGCCTGTACGTACTGTCTTTCGGGCGATGAGTCCCGTGTGCGTTATTTAAGTTATGAGCGTGTAAAAAGTGACCTTATGTTTTTTATTGAACATAAAGTACCGCTTGTAAAATTTGTTGACAGAACATTTAATGCGTCGCGAAAAAGAACTCGTGATATATTTAAATTTATTATAGAAAATGCCGGCGAAACCCGATTTCATACCGAACTTGCGGGAGATTTAATAGACGACGAGCTTATAGACGTACTCCGCACCGCGCCGGACGGTTTATTTCAGTTTGAAATAGGCGTTCAAACAACCAATGTTAAAACTACCGATGCAATTAACCGCGCCATAGAGTGGCAGCCGCTTAAAGAAAATATACAAAAGCTTATGAGTCTCGGTACAATACATATTCATCTTGACTTAATTGCAGGTTTGCCGTATGAGGACTTTGAAAGTTTTAAAAAATCGTTTAATGATGTAATGGAGCTTAAACCGCATATGCTTCAGCTTGGATTTTTAAAACTTTTAAAGGGTTCACATATAAGGAATAATGCAGATGAATACGGTATGGTGTTTAAAACCGACGCGCCGTACGAGATAATAAAAAACAAATATTTAAGTTATGACGATTTGCTTTCGCTTAAAAATACCGAGTATGTTTTGGACAAGTATTATAACAGCGGAGCATTTAAAAAAACAATGAATTATTTGTTTAAAAGGTACGGCAACGATTATTATAAGGTGTTTTTTGATATTGCGGCATATTTTGACAAGATGTGCATTTTTAACAAATCTTTGGCAAAATATCAGCTTTATGATATATTATATGAATGTTTTAAACATTTTGGTATTGATTTTAAGGAATGTATGTTGTATGATTATTTATATAATGTAAAAAGCCACGCTCTTCCCGATTGGTGCAGTACAAGGCAATCGCGAAGCGAACTTGACGCGTATTATAATTTGCTTAAAAACGAAGAATTAAAAAAGCAAATTATGCCGCATTACTATAATGTTCCGGCAAAAAAAATTATAAAAAATGTACATTTTGAAAAATTTACATACGGTACGCTGATGTTTGATTATAAAACAAATCAGGTTATTGACGTTACCGATTACATAATTCAGGAGGAAGATAATGAATAACGAAACAGTAATAGTGCTCGATTTCGGCGGGCAGTACAATCAGCTTATAGCACGCCGTGTAAGAGAATGCAGTGTGTACTGCGAGGTTTTGCCGTTTAAAACCGACATTAAAAAAATCAAAGACAAAAACCCCGTGGGAATAATATTAACGGGCGGCCCCAACAGTGTATATGAGGACGGTGCTCCGTCGTACACAAAAGAGTTGTTTGAGCTTAATGTTCCCATACTCGGCATTTGTTACGGCAGTCAGCTTATGTGCCATATTTTGGGCGGAAGTGTTTCAACGGCCGATGTAAGCGAATACGGAAAAACGGAAGTAAACTGTGATACGCATAGTCTGCTTTTTGACGGTATCGATAACAAATCGATATGCTGGATGAGCCATACCGACAGTATGAAAAAAGCACCGGACGGATTTAAAATCACAGCGTCAACGGACGTTTGCCCAATTGCCGCAATGGAGAATGCCGATAAAAAAATGTATGCGGTTCAATTTCACCCCGAGGTTGAGCATACGCAATACGGAAGAGAGATTTTGCATAATTTTCTTTATAATGTATGTAAGGTTTCGGGCGATTGGAAAATGGACGAGTTTGTTAAAAATTCAATTGCGTCGCTTCGTGAAAAAATCGGCGATAAAAAGGTGCTTTGCGCATTGAGCGGCGGTGTAGACAGCTCTGTTGCCGCAGTGCTCATTCATAAGGCGGTAGGCAAACAGCTTACCTGTATTTTTGTAGATCACGGACTTTTGCGCAAAGACGAGGGCGATGATGTTGAGCGTGTATTTCGCGAGCAGTTTGATATAAACCTTGTGCGAGTAAATGCCGAGGACAGGTTTTTGGACAAACTCAAAGATGTATCCGAGCCGGAGCAAAAACGAAAGATTATCGGTGAGGAATTTATACGTGTATTTGAGGACGAAGCAAAGAAAATAGGCGCGGTTGACTTTTTGGTGCAGGGCACAATTTACCCCGATGTTATAGAGAGCGGAATGGGTAGTGCCGCTGTTATTAAGAGCCACCACAACGTGGGCGGATTACCCGACTGCGTTGATTTTAAAGAAATAATAGAGCCGTTGCGTGATTTGTTTAAAGATGAAGTGCGTAAAGTAGGCTTGGAGCTTGGCATACCCGAATTTTTGGTATGGCGCCAGCCATTCCCTGGACCGGGACTTGCAATTCGTGTTATAGGCGATATAACCCGTGAAAAACTCGAAATTTTAAAAGAAGCGGATTATATATTCCGTGATGAGATTAAAAAAGCAGGTCTTGACCGCAGCATACATCAGTATTTTGCAGTTATTACAAATATGAGAACCGTCGGCGTTATGGGAGACGGCAGAACATACGATTATACAATTGCATTGCGCGGTGTAACCACTAATGACTTTATGACAGCTAATTGGGCAAGAATACCGTATGATACTCTCGAAATTGTGTCGTCACGTATAGTAAACGAAGTAAAACACGTAAATCGCGTGTGCTACGATATTACAAGTAAACCACCTGCAACGATAGAGTGGGAATGATGTACGAAACGGCTGAACACCGCATAAATACTGGGTTTTTCGAAAATTAAAAGGTGTTTTGGCAACGATTTGGCAACATCTGTATTATTCATAATAATTAAGAGCTAACTGATTTTTTGTAAAATCGGTTAGCTCTTTTTGTCTTGTCATTTTTAATTTATTGAAAATGACACAGATTATTTGCTTTTAGAAGATTTTTTTGCTTCGGTGAAAATATCGCTGATTTGTTGTGACGGAACTTTAACCCATTTTTGTGTTGTATCAAATTCGGGGTAATGATAACGCCATTCGTCATATTCTTCTTTGGTGATATTGCCGTCATAAAACTTTTTGGCGGTTTCAAGCCAAGCAAAAAGCATTTTATGAAGATTAGCGGCAGAGTTGCCTTTTGATGTATCAACACGCAAACAAACATCTCCGTCTGTTTCTTCAATTTTTACGCCGTATATATCTTCCAATGCAAAGAGAGTGTGCATTAAGCCAACATAGCTGTCAATGTTGGGAACATTTAAGGCAGCAGGAGAAACTTCTAACACTTTGGCAAGGTCATTTGTTAAATTCTCTTTCGGTGTTCTTGTGCCCGATTCATATTGTGCCATACGAATATCAGCAGTCTTTTCATCAAAGCCGACTGCCATACCTAACCATTTTTGTGTCATACCTTTAAGATTGCGTAAAAAGCGTATTCTTTCACCTATTGCCATAATTTACTGCTCCTTTTTAATTTCTTATAGGTAGTATAACATATATGTTTAGTGTTTGTCAAGATAATATAAACAAAAAAGTTTAATATTTTTTCAAAAACCACTTGACATAAACAAAAATGTTTAGTATAATGATATTGGACTTAAACATATAAGTTTAATTTATCGCACAAGGAGGTGAAAAATATGGCAAATAACACTTTTCTTAAAGTAGAAGATGTTGCCGAAATTCTCGGCGTATCAAAATCATACGCATATAAAATTGTCAGAAGCCTTAACGCAGAGTTAAAGGAAAAAGGCTTTTTGGTGGTTTCAGGGCGTATCAACAGAAGATATTTTTTAGAAAAAGCGTGCTATGGCACAGATAAATATGATGAAAGGAATGAGTAAAATATGGCAGTTTACAAGGAAGAAAAAACAAATACTTGGCGAGTTATATATCGCTACACCGATTGGAAAGGTGAACGCAGGCAATCACAAAAGCGTGGCTTTGCTACAAAGCGAGAAGCACAGGCTTGGGAACGGGAGCAGCTTAATAAAACAAAGGCTGATTTGGATATGACCTTTGCGAGCTTCGTTGATACATATACGGAAGATATGAAAAGCCGTATTAAAGAAAACACTTGGCACACAAAGGAGCATATAATGCGAACAAAGATTTTACCATATTTCAAGAACAGAAAGATGTGTGAAATTGAGCCAAAGGATATTATTGCTTGGCAAAACGAAATGATAAATTCCGTTAAGAGCGATAACAAAAAATATTCCCCTGTATATCTTAAAACGCTTCACAATCAATTAAGTGCAATTTTCAATCACGCAGTAAGGTTTTACGGATTATCTTCAAATCCGGCAGCAAAAGTCGGTAATATGGGTAAGGAAAAGAACAAAGAAATGCAGTTTTGGACACAAGAGGAATATAAAAAGTTTGCAGAGGCGGTTATGGATAAGCCTGTTTCATATTATGCCTTTGAGATGTTATATTGGTGCGGTATTCGTGAGGGTGAGTTATTGGCATTAACACCGTCAGACTTCGATTTTGAAAAATGTACGGTTGCAATTACAAAATCATATCAGCGTTTTGACAGACGAGATGTGATAACAGACCCGAAAACACCAAAGAGCAATCGAGTTGTCAAAATGCCCGATTTTCTCGGTGAAGAAATACAAGATTATATCAAACAGCTTTACCACATCAAGCCTGATGAAAGAATGTTTGAAATAACAAAAAGTTATCTTCATCACGAAATGACAAGGGGAGCAAAGGCAGCAGGGGTTAAACGCATAAGGATACACGATATTCGTCATTCGCATATTTCCCTTTTAATAGAAATGGGATTTTCAGCGGTTGCCATTGCTGACCGAGTAGGACACGAAAGCATTGATATAACATACCGATATGCACATCTGTTTCCGACAACACAAACGGAAATGGCAGATAAATTAAGCACAATCAGAAAAGGAGATGAAGAAAATGTCAGCTAAAAATTTAGACAGCCACAAACGATGGAGAAATATCACAGTAGGGTTTCGGGTTTCTGCCGAAGAAAACGAACTAATAAACAAGGCAGTAAAGTTATCGGGACTACCGAAACAAGAATATTGCTACCGCAGATGTTTAGGTCAGGACATTGTTGTAGTGGGAAATCCGAGAGTATATAAGGCACTCAAAGATGAATTGCAGAATGTATTAACCGAGTTAAAGCGTATCGAAAACGAGAATGTGACAGAGGAATTACTGCAAACAATTCAGTTGATTACCTTAACTCTGCAAGGCTTAAAGGAGGACGAGTAATGAACACAAAAAAAGAAATGACTGCTCCGATTACATCTGTTGGCGCAGATGAAGAACAGTCAAATAGTATTAAAACCAACACTATTATAACCGATTATGACGAAAATTGCAATGCTTCTGATGATATTTTTCAAGAAATGCAAGAAGAATTTCAAAGAAGTTTGGAGCCGTCATATTTGAAAACAGTTTCTATGGATAAACTTTATGACACAGTTTACAGGAGCAGGCCGCCGATTATTGACGGCTTGCTCTATCCGGGAACATATCTTTTTGTAGGAGCACCTAAACTTGGAAAGAGCTTCTTAATGGCGCAGTTTGCATACCACATAAGCACGGGTAAAAGCCTATGGGGATTTGATGTCAAACAAGGCACGGTTTTATATCTTGCTCTTGAAGATGATTACCGAAGATTGCAGGAGCGTTTTTATCGAATGTTCGGTGATGAAAGCACAGACGATTTGTTTATAGCCGTAAATGCAGGTCAGCTTGGAAACGGACTTGATGAACAGCTTAACAGATTTGTAAATGAGCATACTAACACAAAGCTGATTATCATTGACACCTTGCAAAAGGTCAGAGAGTTCGGCGGTGATAAGTATAGCTATTCCAATGATTACGAGGTCATAACAAGGCTGAAAAAATTTGCTGATAATTTCGGTGTTTGTCTGCTCCTTGTTCATCACACAAGAAAGCAGCAGGCAGACGATACATTTGATATGATTTCAGGCACAAACGGATTGCTCGGAGCAGCAGACGGAGCGTTTATGCTACAAAAGGAAAAACGCACTTCAAACAATGCGGTTCTTGAAATATCCGGCAGGGATCAGCAAGACCAAAAGCTGTATCTTGTAAGAGATACGGAAAAGCTGTTGTGGGATTTGGAAAGGTTAGAAACGGAGTTATGGAAAGAACCACCAGAGCCGATATTGGAAGCGGTTGCAAAGTTTATAACCTCCAACAATCCGCAATGGTCGGGAAGTCCTACCGAGCTTGTAGAAAAATTACAGGTTGATATGGCTGCAAATGTTTTGACATTAAAGCTCAATGTAAACGCAGGGCGGTTACTCAATGAGTACGGCATACGATATGAGTATGGCAGGTATCACGCAGGTCGCAGAGTGAAATTTTCACTTATAGAAAATTGAATTTTGCGTGACGGTGTGCGTCGGTCGTGTCGATGATTTTGATAGTGGTGGCGGTACTAAAAACACCGTCACCACCGTCACAGACCGACACGGATTTTTGGATAGGAAAGGATTGGATAGGATATGAAGAAAGTACAAATTTCAAGAGAGCTTTTTCTAAATCTGATTCGCTATCATTTTGCAGAAATGTATGAGCTTGAGGAAGATATAAAAAATGAGCTTGAAAACAAATTAAATTTAATGGTAATGCGTGAGTATTACACCACATATAAAACTGCTCCCACAGAGCAGGAGCGTGAGGAAGCACACAAAAAATATCTCGATGAAAGAGGTGTACCTGAGAGCTTCAGGTGGTGATTCCTCTTTAAGAGATATTTACGGGAATGTGCCACATTCCCGTGTAGGCAATTAAGGAACGAAAGTGACGGATTGCAGATAGGTGAGAACGAGAAAATTTTGAGCGTTCTCCACCATTGCAGACGGCGGAATTTTTGTTGAAAAATATCTGCCGTTTGCGGTGTGTGTAGCCACAAGCAGCACACACTTCGGCGGTAGCCGAACAAGCCCTCTGCAAGAGCGCAAACAATCGTAGATTGCCGCATTTTTGTTGGCTCTGCTGACAAAAGTGCATTTGCGTTACTTTTGACAAAAGTAACAAAAGAAAAATTACTATAAAAGAGTACCCACTCTAACAGAATTGAGGTGAAAATGAATATGCAAAGAACAATATCCATAATGACAGGTAAAGGCTCGGTTAATCATAATGACCGAAAATTTACGGCACAAAATGTTGACAAGGAACGGACAAAAAATAATGTTGTGTACTGCAATGAAAACATCAGAACAGTATATCATAAATTATTTGATGATGCCGTAAAAAGATACAATGCAAAACAAACTCGCTCGGATAGAATTATCAAAAATTATTATAAAAAGATAAGTCAAGAGAGCAAACAGGAAAAACCTTTTACGGAGATAATAATTCAAATCGGCGATAAGGATAATATGGGTGCTGAAACGGAAAACGGACAACTTGCAAAGAAAATCCTTGACGACTATATGAAAGGCTTTCAAGAAAGAAATCCAAACCTATATGTATTCTCTGCTCACTTACATATGGATGAAGCAACACCGCATTTACATATTGATTTTGTTCCGTTCACTACGGACAGCAAACGAGGACTTGACACAAGGGTATCAATGAAAGGTGCATTAAAGCAGCAAGGGTTTAGCGGAACAGGTCGGAGTGATACGGAGCTTAATCAATGGCGTGATTCCGAAAAGGAAGTTTTATCAAAAATAATGCTTACACACGGCATTGAATGGGAGCAGAAAGGAACTCACGAAAAGCATAAATCCGTTAGCGAATTTAAGAGAGATAAGCTCATAGAGGAAGTCGAAAATCTGCAAGAACAAAAGAAAGACTTGTTGCAAACAATGTCAGCATATAAGCAGGCAGAAGAATATGCACATCTTACAGTACAAAAAATCAAAAACAATGACGATTTTGATATACCGGAGCCTCCGTCATTGATGACGGCAAAGACATATAAAACAAAATTTATAGAGCCGTTCATAAAGCGTATTATGAAAATAATTGAAAACCTTGCAAGGCGGTGTTATAGGGCGGAAAAACTTGCTGAACAGGCAGAAGCAAAAATCAGACCGTTAGAACAGAAAAATAAAGAGCTTGAAAATCGGCTGTGGTATAAAAATATGGCACTATCAAAAGCAGAGGTTAAGGTCAGAGATTTTGACAGAATACGAAATCATTTCGGCAAAGAAACAATAAACCAATGGCTGAAAGAAATAACAAGGCTTGGCAAAAACAGAAGTAAAAGCAGCAAGGAAATTGAAAGATAAAATATCCCTTTAATCACTGGTACAGGAATGTGCCACATTCCTGTGTGGGTGGTTAGCATAATAAAAATGACAAAACATTATAAAATTTATATATTCTAACTATTGATTTTTGGAGTAATATGTAGTATAATTTAAGAAAAGATTTGGAGACGGACAAATGATTAACTTTTCTTGCTAATTTATGTTTAACATTATAGGGCTAAAGAGCCGTTATTTTGTTTTCGTGAAAGCAGGAAAGCTATATCTATAACTCCGCTGTATAAATAATATTATACTGTTTATTTGAGTCATAGGAAAATGCTTTCTTATGGCTCTTTTCTTTTGCATTGGGAGGTGTTTTAATGAACGATAAAATATCTATTACACATATTTATCTTCAAGCAAGGTTGATTTGTTTTGGCAGTGCTTGCTTGAAGTATCATTACTGCCGGTAATATCAACTCAAAACATTTGGAAATACAGTTTTAGAGGAGTGATAATAATGTCTTTAATAAATGTAAAAGATTTAACTTTTGCTTATGACGGAAGTTATGAGAATGTATTTGAAAACACAAGTTTTCAGATTGATACAGATTGGAAATTAGGTTTTGTTGGCAGAAACGGCAGAGGTAAAACCACATTTCTGAATATTCTGTTGGGTAAATACAAATATAGCGGAAATATAACTGCATCTGTTAGCTTTGAATATTTCCCGTATGAAGTTGAGGATAAAACCAAAAACACAATAGAAATTTTCTATGATATTTGCCCTAATTGCGAGGATTGGGAATTTATGCGTGAAATATCTTTGCTCGAAGTTGATTTTGATGTTTTATACAGACCTTTTTTCACACTATCAAACGGAGAGCAGACGAAGGTTTTACTTGCAGCACTATTTCTTGTTTCAAACAGCTTCTTGCTTATAGATGAGCCTACAAATCATTTAGACGAAAATGCGTGAAAAATTGTAGGCGATTATCTATGCAGAAAAAAGGGGTTTATATTAGTTTCGCATGACAGAAAATTGCTCGATACTTGCACAGACCATATTTTATCTGTAAATAAAACAAATATAGAAGTACGAAAAGGCAATTTTTCTACTTGGTTTGAAAACAAAACCCTGCAAGATAATTTTGAAATGAATGAAAACAAAAAATTACAAAAAGAAATTTCAAAACTATCACAGGCGGCAAAGCGTAGTGCATCGTGGTCTGATATGGCAGAAATGAGCAAATACAATACTAACAATTCCGGCTTAAAATTAGATAAGGGTTATGTAGGTCATAAGGCTGCTAAAGCAATGAAACGCTCAAAAAGCATTGAAGCAAGACAAGAAAAAGCTATTTCGGAAAAGTCAAAATTGTTACACAACATAGAGGAATACGAAGCACTTGCGTTAGCTCCTGCAATCTATACAAAAGATAGGCTGGCAGATGTAAGCAATCTTTCTTTATACTATGATAATAATAAAATTTGTGAAAATATCAGTTTTGAAATTAAAAATGGTGATAGGATTGCTTTATGCGGAAAAAACGGTTGCGGAAAATCAAGTGTTTTGAAACTGCTATGTGGTGAAAAAATCAAATACACAGGTGATGTGTGTATAGGCAATGGGCTTAAATTTTCCTATGTTTCGCAAAACACCGATACATTACAGGGCAACCTTTCAGTGTTTGCAAAAAACAACGGAATTGATGAAAGCTTACTCAAAGCAATTTTGAGGAAACTCGACTTTTCAAGGGAACAGTTTGACAAGGATATATCCGATTTCAGCAGCGGACAGAAAAAGAAAGTCTTGATTGCAAAAAGTTTATGTGAAAAGGCACATTTGTATATATGGGACGAACCGTTAAACTTTATTGATATTTTTTCGAGAATACAAATCGAAAATGTGATTTTGGAGTATAAGCCAACGCTGATATTTGTCGAACACGATATTTCATTCA
>USKN01000013.1 GCA_900555295.1 uncultured Eubacteriales bacterium | reverse complement strand
AATATTAAATCCAAAAATAATAAAGGTATTCAAAAACCCGACGATTACTATATTATAAATTCAAATACAAAATTTAATACTTTGGAGTCGTATAAAACGGCGCGTACAAATATTATGTTTTCACTGCCAAAGTCGGATAAAGGCAAGGTTGTGCTTATTACCAGCTCCGAACCGGGCGAGGGCAAAACAACCACAAGTATTAATTTGTCGCTTACTTTTGCGCAAACGGGTGCAAAGGTGCTTTTAATAGACTGCGATTTAAGAAAACCGCGTGTACACAGATATTTAAAAATAGAAAAATCAAACGGTATAAGTAACGTTCTTTGCGGATTTATTAAGCTTGAGGACGCAATACGTCATAATGTGCGCGACGGGCTTGACTGTATTCCCGTAGGCGAAATACCGCCCAATCCCACCGAACTTCTTGCAAGCAAAGAAATGAGCGGTATACTTGAAAAGCTTTCGGGAGAATACGATTACATTTTTATAGATACACCGCCGATTACAACGGTAACCGACGCAATGGTTATTGCTCCGTCGGCAACGGGAGTTTTGCTTGTTGTAAAGCAAAATCAATCTACATATGATATGATAGACGCCGCTGTTGAAATTTTAAAGCGCTCCGAAATAAAAATACTCGGCTTTATTATGAATTGCAGCGAACAAGACGCGGCAAAATATAAATATTACAGCCGAAAATACCAATACTCCCGCGGATATAATTATGCATACAGATATATGGAAGAAAGGGAGCAAAAGTAAATTTGCTTTTGCATTACCTGTCATGTGTTTAAGGGGGGATATTGTGATTATTGATTTTCATTCGCACTTTTTGCCTGCAATAGATGACGGCGCGCAAAATGTTGAAACAAGTATACAAATGCTAAAGTTAAGCGTTGAAAATAACGTTGGTACAATTGTGGCGACGCCACATTTTAATTCAACCGTAAGCGTTAATAAAGATGACGCGGTAAACGCGCGCAACGCGGCATATAATGCGCTTTGCAATGAAATGAATAATTATGATATCGAATTTCCAAAGATATTGCGCGGATTTGAGGTGTATTTTGATTTAAACACAAAAAGTTTTTGCGATTTTGATAAACTGTGTATTGAAAATACAAATTGTTTGCTTATAGAAATGCCTTTTTGCGAGTGGGATAACAAGCTTATTGAACATTTGTATAAGCTTACGCTTAAAGATTATAAAATTGTTATGGCGCATATAGACCGATACTACAGAGTGTTTGGCGAAAGCGTTTATAAGCTGTTTGAGCTTGACGTTATGTTTCAGATAAATCAGGAAATGCTCGATAAAATGCGTGAAAGACGTTTTTTACAAAAACTTGTTTCCGCGGGCCGTATTTGTGTTGCGGGGAGCGATATGCACAATACAGATGTACGTTCCACAAAAATTTTGCATGCTTACGAAATTGCGCAAAAAAAACTTGGTGCATATGCCGATGATATATTCTGCAATAATGCATACGGTATATTGAACCTATAAAGCAGGGAGATATACAAATGAAAAAATACAAGGTTGGGTATACAACGGGTGTGTTTGACTTGTTTCATATAGGGCATCTTAATATTTTAAAAAATGCCAAAGTATACTGTGATTACCTTATAGCGGGTGTAAGCACAGATGAACTTGCATTTGAATATAAACATAAAAAGCCCATTATACCGTTTAAAGAAAGATTTGAAATAGTAGATTCAATAAAATATGTTGATAAAACAATAACGCAGTTTTCACTCGATAAAATTGAAGTATGGAATAAATATAAGTTTGACGTTTTATTTCACGGGGATGATTGGAAAGGTTCCGCGCTTTATAACGAAACCGAATTACGGCTTAAAAGCGCCGGAGTTGATGTGGTGTATTTGCCGCATACCAATGGTACATCATCTACATTATTAAGTGAAATTTTATACAATAAAGATAAATAGGGGGGTGTACGTATGGCGTTGTCAAATAAGATAAACAAATTTTTAATTTCGGCGGGAAAGGTTGCATCATCAGACAGAATTATGTGGATATTTGACGCTGCCATTGTTTTTATATCGTATATGGCGGCGCTTGTAATGGTACATTCGCTCAAAGAGTTTAATGATTACATAGGGCGTTGTATGGTATTGTTTTCGTTTTGTGCCGCTGTGTTTTTATTTGTGTTTTTTGTATCAAAAAACTACAAAGTTATGTGGCGCCACAGCTCGCTGTACGATTATGTAACAATGATAGTTGCGTGCCTTGCGGCAACATTAATAACAATCGGCGCAACCAATATTATGCGGTTTTACGCATTTTACATAAAACCCGTATTGCTTGCCGATTTTATAGCGTCGGTTATGCTTATTTTATACCGCATAGTAATAAAAATGTCGTACCAATATGTAAGCGCGTATTTTAAGGCGCGCAAAGGCTCGCATAAAAAAAATTTGCTTATTGTGGGCGCGGGTTCTGCGGCGGCGCTTTTTATAAACGATTTAAACCCTACAATTAAACCCGATTATAATATAGTAGGTCTTATAGATGATGACCCCAAAAAGCAAAATTCTTTTATTAACGGAATAAAAGTTATAGGCGACAGAGGCGATATTGAAGCGGTTTGCGAAAGAGAATATGTAGACGAAATAATTTTTGCAATTCCGTCGGCAAGTAAAATAGACAGAATGGATATTATAAACATTTGCAGTAACACAGGCTGTAAAATTATGGTAATGCCCGGATTTGACGAAATTGTTGACGAGGAGAGCGCAACAAAACTACGAAAGATTAAAATAGAAGATTTGCTTGCGCGTGACCCGATTGTGCTCGACGATAACGGTATATTGGAAAATATAAAAGATAAGGTTGTTATGGTTACGGGCGGAGGCGGTTCAATAGGCTCGGAGCTTTGCCGTCAAATAGTTAAATTTCGCCCCAAACAGCTTATAATATTAGATATATACGAAAATAACGCGTATGATTTGCAAAACGAGCTTTTGTCTAAATTTTCCGAGCTTAATCTTGAAGTGCTTATTGCGTCGATTCGTGATAAAGACAGACTTGAGTCGATTTTTTCGCAGTATAAACCCAATATTATATTCCACGCGGCGGCGCACAAACACGTGCCGCTTATGGAGGACAGCCCCACAGAGGCAATAAAAAACAATGTGTTCGGTACGTATAACGTTGCAAAATGTGCCGATAAATACGGCGTTGAAAAGTTTGTAATGATATCTACCGATAAAGCCGTAAACCCAACAAATGTAATGGGTGCAACAAAGAGAATGTGCGAAATGATTATTCAGGCAATGAATAACGTAAGCAAAACAAACTTTGTTGCGGTGCGATTTGGTAATGTGCTCGGCTCAAACGGTTCGGTAATACCGCTCTTTGCACGGCAAATAGAAAACGGCGGTCCAGTTACCGTAACGCATAAAGATATAACAAGATTTTTTATGACAATTCCCGAGGCGGCGCAGCTTGTAATTCAGGCGGCTTGCTTTGCCAACGGTGGTGAGATTTTTGTACTCGATATGGGTCAGCCGGTGCGTATATATGACTTGGCGCTTAATATGATACGGCTTTCGGGACTTATTCCTGACGAGGATATAAAAGTTAAAATAACGGGACTGCGCCCGGGCGAAAAGCTGTATGAGGAACTTTTAATGAGTGAGGAAGGTCTTAAAAAGACGCGCCACAGCAAAATATTTATAGGGCATCCGCTCGATGTTGATATGCCTATGGTAGAGTATAAGCTCGAAATATTGGAGGCGGCGGTTAAAACAAACGACGGTGCAAAAATACGCCGTGCCGTTGCGGAGGTTGTGCCTACATATCACCCTGCAAACGAAGAAAACCAAACAGTTTAAGTTACATATATTAAAAACAAAAACGCACGGCAATATGCATATATTTTGCCGTGCGTTTTTTATGCTTTTTGCGGCACGGAACACGTATTTTAAAAGATAAAACTAACCGTAATTTGTTTTTTGTACAAAAAAATCACATTTTTTGCTTGCGTAACATACAATATACAGAAGCAAGATTAGTTTTATTAAAATGGAGGAATAGATTATGAGTGACAGACCATTAGGCGGCTGTGGCTGCCGGGAGAACTCAAGCGACGGTGTTTGCATACAAACAAACAAGGTATACGATTCTTGCCGCGATAAAGAATGTGTTGAAAACATAAGAGTATATCTTACTCAATGCGGTCAAAACATTATAGACAAATCCATTAATGTTAAATGCAGAAAATCCGAAATAATTTGGATATATTCGGACGTTGAACCTGTACCGTTTAACAGAGGGTACTATACGGTTGATTTAAAATTCTTCTTTAGAATAGTACTTGACGTATTTACGGGAATAGGCAGACCTGTTCAGGTTGAGGGTCTTGCAACCTTTGATAAAAAGGTTATTCTTTTCGGCTCCGAGGGTAATGCAAAAACATTCTCATCGAAATATAAATTCGACGATGGCGATATTCAGCTTTGGACAAAAAATAATCTTCCGCTTGCAAAAACAGAAGTTGTTGACCCAATTTGTCTGGGAGCTAAAGTAATAGACAGCTGTGAAAATTGCTGCTGCTGCGGTGAAATGGATATTACAGCTGTTCCCGAAAGCATAAGCAGAATATTTGACGATATAATTGTTGACCCCGAATCGTGCAAACGTGTGTATATTACACTCGGTCTTTTTACAATTGTACGTCTCGAACGCGAAACCCAGCTTTTAATACCGGTTATAGATTACTGTGTTCCGCAAAACGAATGTATTTCGTCAACCGATAACAGCCCTTGCGAATTGTTCGATCGTCTGCGTTTCCCGATTGATGAGTTTTTCCCGCCCGAAAAGCAGCATTTTGACAACCTTGAACCCGACGTACACGATTGCTGCTGCGATTAATTTTTATAAAAAACAAAATGCAAAAAATCCGCCCGGTTTAAGGCGGATTTTTTGCGCTTGCAATTGTTAACACGGCAAGCGGCACATCAAAGCTTATTCCCCGTATTCTTCATAATAACTTTCGGCATCGTCAAAACCGTCAAACTCTTCTTCGTAATCTTCGTAAAAATCCTCATACGAACTGTAATCTTTGGCGTTGTACGGGTCCTCTTTTTTATCGCTGCGCGGCGGGGGGTGGCGGTATACTTTCTTTTTTTCGGAAGTGAGGCATTGAAATTAGGCTTGCCGTCAAAAATAATTAAAAAATCAGTTGATTTTAATTACGGCAGATGAATTGGTTTTAAGCGTAACGGTTAATATGCCGTCTTTTATACTGTAAGGCGCGTTGTTTAAAGACGGGTATATGCATTGTGCATTTGTGTAATTGCAATTAAGAGGTATGTTAATACTTTCGCTCTCACCGCCAAGCCTTTGGGCAACAATATAAATATGGCTGCCGCCTTTGTATCCGCATACTATCCAATCGCTTTCAAAATTTGCCGTACCTATAGGGTAAAACGGTATAAGGTTTGGTATTTCGGAGCGAATTAATTTATAAATTTTTATGCCGTCTTTTATAATTTTAAGTTGTTCGCTGTTTAAAAGGTGCGTTTCGCCCGAAATAACAGGTCTTTTAAACAGTGAATTTACCATAGAAAATGCAATTTCACTGTTTGTATGTTCCGTAAACGGTACAACCCATACCTGTGCCTGGCGCGCAATTACCGCCGTGGGCGACATTGCCGCAATTGACGCAATGTGTTTATAATTGCTTGCGTCGGTAAGCGATTGCATTGTAAAGTGTGTAAGCGATTTAAAGTCCATTCTCATACCGCCGCTTGCGCAGTTTTCTATTATTATATTTGGGTGGCGGGCATATATTCCGTCTATCCATTCAAGGTATGCGGCTTGGTGTTTCATAAGTCCGTCGCCAAAGCTTGATGAGTTAATCTCCGTTCCCGAACCGCCCTCAATGTTGTAGTCGAATTTAAAATACTCTATACCCAAATCGCGTATAAGTCCGTCTACCACACCGTCTAAAAAGTTTGTAACCTTTTTGTTTGTAAAGTCGAAACTGTAACGACCGTGGTTTATAACACGCTTTCCGTGACGTACAAAAAAGCAATCGTCGGTAAATTGGTTTAAAATAGGACATTTAATACCTATGCTTTCGGGTTCAAGCCATATACCGGGCTTCATTCCCTTTGAGCGTATATAGTCAAACACTTTTTTAATGCCGCCGGGAAAACGGCTATTGCATACTTTCCATTCACCTACCGTTTCCCACCACGTACCGTTGGCATACCAGCCGGCGTCCATACAGTAAATTTCGGCACCGATTTGTGCCGCCGCGTCTATTACCGCAATTTCTTTTTCGGTTGTGGGGTCGGCGTTCAAACACCGCATATAATCGTTAAATATAACGGGCAAATTTGTATCGGCAGGGCTTTTGTATGCAAAATGTTTGCGGTAATTTGTCATTTCGGCAATCGCACCGTTAAAGTCTGACGAAAAAGCTGTTGCCGTTTTAACCGTTTCAAATGTTTCGTTTGGCTTTAACTCTTTCCACCAACTATTTTCCTGCTCCGACGGCCCCGAAAGTTTTATATAATTTACACCCTGAATATCGCTTATTTCAAAATTCCACGAGCCGTTATGCTCAATTTGCCAAAATATACTCTCATCATCATTTTGCAGCATACCCATCGGCATATATTCTTTTGATGACCACGTGCCCGTATTTGATACGGCAATACGTTTTGTTGAAAAGGGTGTTATGTGATTAAAACCAAGCATTTGCGGTGTATAGCACCGCCATTCAAGCTCACGGCACCACGCATTGTGGCACAGCCATACTTTGTTAAATTCAAATCCGTACAAACAAAACGAGCTTGCATATTCAAGACCGATATCGTCATTTGATACGTTTTTAATTTCGGCATATGAACGTACGGCAGACGCGTCGGTGAAAAATTCATAATGCTGACGTACCTCAATTTTATCATTTTTAAGAAAAAATACAATTTCGTTATCGGTATCTCTATGCGATACGTATTGCAATGAATCGGACAGTAAACTGCCCGTATGTTTTGCACCGCAGTGGTCGTTTGGGTTTTCGCCCGATATAAATATTTCCGCAGGCATAAAAAAGCGGTTTGGTTCAATCTCTTTTTTAGATGTGCCCGCATTTAAAATTAAAAGCCGTTTGTTTTCATCAACCGCAAAATTCATATAAATTCCGCTTTTAAAAAAATCGATTTTTTTTATAATCTCCATATTTTTACCTTTCTGTGCAGGAAAATACTTTTATTGCCGACTTAACGTTTTGTTTCATACCCTCTGTTGCGGCAACGGCAATATCGTGAAAAAATGTTTTGTCGGGCATATTTATAACTGCCTCTCCGCCTGCTTTTGCCATATATGTGTAATAGTTGATTTTTCGTACGCCGCATTTTATTACTTTTTTGTAGTCGTCCTCCGATACACCGCTTCCGCCGTGCATTACAATGGGAACATCTATCATTGAATTTATTTTTGATACTCTGTCAAAATCAAGCTTGGGCTGTTTTAAATATATTCCGTGTGCCGTTCCGAATGCGCAGGCAAGTGCGTCTATTCCCGTTTGGTTTACAAAATCAAGCGCAAGTTCGGGGTCGGTATAAATACTTTCGCCTCCGCCGCTTTGCGATTCTCTTGAACCCATACTGCCAACCTCAGCCTCAACCGATACATTTTTTCTTTGTGCAATTTCTTTAATTATACACGTGTTTGCGCGGTTTATATCCAAATCACACTCCGAGCCGTCGTACATAACCGAGGTAAATCCCAAATCAATTCCGCGTTTTACATATTCTATATCGGTGCCGTGATCCAAATGTACGCATACGGGAACGGATGAGCGGTCGGCAGCAAACAGCATAAGCGGTGCTATATCCTCCATTTTGCACAATCCCATTTGTTCGTGAACCTGTGCGTGCATTATTATTACGGGCTGATTAAGCTCCTCCGCCGCTTTTATTACGGCAAGTATACTTTCGTAATTCGGTGTGTTAAATGAGCCTATGGCGCATTTTTTTGCTTTTGCCGTATTTAAAATGGTTTTTAAATTTACAAGCATTGTAAATCCTCCTTGTTTGTAATAAAATCTATTTTTATTTTTGTTTTGTATTGTCCGCTTGGCTGTATTAATTTTAAAATGCCGTCTTTGCGGTTTATATCTCTGCCGTCGGGTGTGCAGTTGCCCGGTTCAAGACCCAAAACATATTCATATTCGCCCATCATTTTCCATTGTGTAAAACAGTCGAGAGCGGTTTTATCGTACGATATTATAAGTCCGCATTTTATGTCGGGGTTAAATATTCCGGCTTTTGCAATATTGTTTAACTGTTTTACGTCATAGTAATAACAGCGTTCTTCATATCCCTTTTGCGGTTTTTCCATAGTAAGGCAATTTTTTATATCCTCCTGTGCGTGTGCGTTTCGTCCTTTAACACAGCTATGAGGAATATTTACAATTGCATTTTCCGAAAGCAGGGGATAGCCCATATTCATATGATACAGCAGCATACAAGGCTCGGTTTTGGAGCCTGTGTTTTCAACGGTATCTTCAATGCATATTGAATTATCAATTTTTGATACGGTATATTTTCGGTTAAGCACAAGCTGATGATTAAAAATTGCCGCATCGCGTACTGTTGCAAAAATATTTATTTTGTCGTCATCTTCGGTGTAATAAAAATTTTCGCAGGGTGTGTTGGATATTGTACCGTGCAAAGGAAGCGTTTCGCCGTTGTCGGTACAGGGAGTGCCAACCGCCGTAAGTCCGCAAGTTGTTAAAAATCCCGCGGTAAACGATTTTAAAAATCCGTCGCCAACGCAGTCGTAAAATGAGGGTGCCACATATCCGCAAGGTGAAAAATACCCCATATTAATACCTTTAAAGCTTATACGCGATATATCCATTGCTCTGTCGGCAGATAAAGTAATATTAAGACCTTTTGGGGTGCGCACTTCAAGCAAAGTCATACCCTTTGCCTTGCCGTTTAAAAGCATATGCTGTTCAACACCGCTAAGCTGTGAGGGGTGACCTATATATTTATTCATTATTTACCTCCTTTGACAGTGCATATATCTTTTTATATTTTTTAAATTGTTTTAAATAATATTCGTGGTTTTCTTTAATGGGTGTGTATGTTTTATGCGTGTTTGCAAGCTTTGTTTCATCATTAAAAAATCCCGCGGCTTTTCCGGCCAGGTATGCCGTGCCTGCCGCACCTGCCTCATCGGTATCGAGAGCACTTATGGGCAGTCCCAAAATATCGGCTTTTATTTGCAGCCAAACACTTGAACGTGCGCCTCCGCCCGTTGCGATTAATTTGTTTGGTATAAGACCGTATTGTTTAAATATATCTATATTTATTGCAATTTCAAATGCCGTTCCCTCCATAAGCGCTTTGTATATATGCATTTTTGTATGCTCAAACGTAAGATTTGCTATAACCGCCTTTGAGTTTGTATCCATATACGGGGTTGCCGCTCCCGCAAAGTGCGGCATTATAAGCAGGTCGGTGGGCGCATTGGGTACATAATCGTTAAGCTCGGCATATGATTTGTGTGTAAAATTATCTCTAAACCATTTAAGCGTTGCACCGCCTGTGTACGACAGCGCATAACACGCATATTTACCGTTTATATGCGGTGCAAATGAATAGCCTTTTTCAAAAAGCGAAAAATCGTTGGGTACACAGTCGCATACAACGGGTACACATTCAACCGTTCCCGTACCGTCCATCATTTCGCCCGCCTTTACAACGTTTGCGCCTGTCATAGCCGCTATTTGATCGTGACAGCCCGATACAATTTTAGTGTTTGGGTTTATTTTAAGTTCGTTTGCAATTTTGGGCTTTATAACACCCGCAGCCGTTCCCGACGGTACGGGTTTTGAAAGCAGGTTTTTATCTATCCCGCAAAACTCAAGAACATCATCAATAAAGCATTTGTTATGTATATCAAAACAGCCGGTGCGTGCGGCAAGAGAGTAATCTATTACCGCATTTCCCGTAAGCATATACACAATATAGTCTTGCATAAGCAAAATGTGCTTTGCTTTATTAAAGCATTGGGGCATATTGTTTTTTATTTGCATAATTTTGGGCAAAGAATACATTTCGTGCGGTTTTGCACCTGTTTTATACGCAAGATTTTCAATGCCGAAATGAGATGATATAACATTGCACTCATCTTTGCCGCGAGGGTCGGTGTAAAGCATAGACGGGGCGCACACACGGTCGTTTTCGTCTAACATTGCAAATGTTTCGCCAAAGCTTGTAACGGCAATTGCCGCAAGGTCATATATATTGAGTGACGAAATAACTTTTTTTACGCTCGCAAATATTTCTTCGGGGTCTATTTCGTGCAGTCCGCCCTCGCGTTTTACATTATACTCGGTATATTCGCATTTTACAAATTTACCGTTTTGATCGTAAACCGCAATTTTACAGCCGCTTGTTCCTATATCAAGTCCGCCGACGTACATAGTTTTACCCTCCTACAGTTCTATCATATCATATCCGAGATATGTTGTAAAGGCTTCTTTTAAAATGTTTGCAATATGGCCTTTGCCTATTGCGGTGTGGTGTCTGTAACCGTTTTTGGCAAGGGTTATTATTTTTTTCTGCAAATTGTCAATTTGAGCAACACCGCCGCATCCGAAAAATTCGGGTTCTATGGGTTCGCCTGTAAACTTACCCTCATCAATATAAAAAGTAAGCTTTCCGTTTTCGGTCTTGCAGTTTGAATATGTCATATCAAATGCGGCAATTCTGCCTTCGTTACTGCCCCAACCGCAGCCCGGGCAAGCCTTTGCAAACATTTTATGGTCGGTTACAACGCCTTTGCCGTCCATAAGCGTTTGAGCAACGGGACCGCAGTGAAATAAAATTACTTTATCGGGGTCGCTGCCATAGTTATTGTTCCAATCAAGACAGGCGGCAGGTGTTTGCGTTGCCAAAACAAACGAGTACATATTAATTGCCGAGCATAAATCTATTTCGCACGACGCAACAATACCGCGGTCATTAAGCTCACTTAAAAGTACGCAGGGCGCAATGCCGAGTACCGTTTGCATTTCTTCCCAGCAACGCAGTGTAATGCAGTCGAGGTGATATTCCCTTATCATATCGTCTATTGCAACCGATACTTTGGCAAGAGTCAGCGTTTTATCTTTTGGTACTTTTGAAAAATCAGTATAGTTTATAAGGCGCTCTATTTTTGCCTGTACATTTTCGCTGTTATCGTCTAATTGTTCCACTCTGTAAAAAAGCTCCGATAAATCGTATGTATCGCAGGTAATACCGTACTTTTGAAGTGTAATTTCGTCATAACGCACTGTTTTAAATTTAGTGGTTCTTGCGCCTATTACGCCTATTGTAAACTGTTTCATTCCGCCAACAACACGGCATACGGCGGCAAAGTCTTTTATGTTTTTGTTAAATTCCGCGCTTGACGGATGTACAACGTGCGGCGGCATAATTGTAAACGGAATGTTGTACTGATGAAATACATCGCATATTGAAAATTTACCGCAGTATGAATCACGGCGGTGTTCAAAATCCATTTTGCCTATTTCATCGGGATATGCCTGTATAAAAATAGGTACGTTTGCATTGCGTACTGCCGCAACGGCACCGTTTTCATCGCTGAAATTTGGGAGCGACATAATAATTCCGTCAAACTCGCCCTCGTGCCGTTTAAGCCAATCTGCATAAATAAGCCCCTCGTCTTTGCCCTCAACAGCGCCAAAGCGCGTCATATCGGCAGGCGGAACAATAAAGTCAAAGCCTGCGTCGCATACTGCTTTTGATACTTCATCGCGTGCCGACGCAATAAGTGTTTCGGGAAAAAAACCTCTGTTGCCGAAATAAAGTGCAAATGTTTGTTTTTTATTTTGTTTCATTTAAAAATCCGACCTTTCTTCTTTTTGGGGCAAGATAGAGTTTAAATCACTCTTGCCTGTCTTTTTACTTGATTTTATCAGATTTTGTGGTATAATTATAGTTAAATTTATCTTTAAAATTGTAAATTTGTCCGAAAGGCGGGATTTTTTTGAAATTAAATACACAGGAGCTTAACAATATATTAAGGTTGTTTTATAATTTGTCGGGTATACGTATAGTTGTGTTTGACGAAAATTTTTGCGAGGTAATATCATATCCCCAAAAGCCGTGCAGATTTTGTCGTGAAATAAAATCGCTTGACGCACTTAAAAAAAAATGCGCCCAAAGCGATAACAACGCATTTAAAAAATGTGCAAACGACGGAAACGTATACATATATAAATGCCACGCGGGGCTTACCGAGGCAACCATTCCGCTTAAAGACCACAACAAAATAATAGGGTATATGATGTTTGGGCAAATTACCGATTTGCGTGACAGACGTGAGCTTGCGAATTTTGTTGCAAACGTAAATAAAATGTATAACATAAATTGTACCGAAAAGGGAATAAAATACAGGAGCTGCGAGCAAATAAGCGCTGCCGCACAGCTTCTTGAAATATGTACAAATTATATATTGCTAAAAGAGATGGTACAGCCCGAAACAGGCAGGATAACACACCTTGCCAAGGAATATATAAAACAGCACCTTACGGAGGAAATAAAAATATGCGATATATGCGCATATGCCGATGTGAGCCGCACAAAACTGTATGATACGTTTAAAGCGGACTGCGGTATGGGTGTTTCGGCATACATACGCAAAAAGCGCCTTGAATATGCCAAAGCGCTTTTAAAGACGGGTGATTATTCGGTGTCGGATGCGGCACAGCAGTCGGGTTTTTCGGACTACAACTATTTTAGCCGAATATTTAAAAAGCAGTATAAAGTATCGCCGCATAAAATAAGGCAAAATTAACTTATTTATTATTCATGTGTATTCGTGAAAAAGAGTTGCGAAATTTTTGCGGACTCTTTTTTTGATGATATTTAAAATAATTTATAAATTCGTTTTCATTTGTAAAATCCATAATTGCCGCTATTTGTTTTATGGATTGGTTGGTGTTGCAAAGTAAATTTTTGGCGGCATTTAACCTTTCAATACAAATATATTCTTTAAGCCCCGTATTATAGCGCTTTTTAAAAAGCTTGGAAAAATACTGCGGGTTCATACCGTACCTTGCGGCAACATCTTCCGTATATATTTTTTTGCTTGCGCTGTTTATTCTTATCCATTCGGCTGCGTCATTAATCATTTTGTTTTCGCTTTCCGAAAAACGGCGTGTAAAAAACGACAGATTATTAAGTATTGTAAGCAAAAGCGCTTCTGCCGAACCGCTCGGATACATAGGGTTATTGGCGGTGTGCAGCAGGTTTTTAAAGCTGAACGAGTCGGTATAATTTTGTACGTAGCGTATGGGTATTTGCGCTTTGCCGAAGTTGCTTATATTAAAATGAATCCAATAAAAGGATACGGGAGGTGTGCTTTCAAGATAGCCAAAATGTTCGGTATGCGGTTCCAATATAATTAAATCGTTTTGGCGCAAATGATATTTTCTTTCTTTTTCCTCAATAAATATATCACCCGATACGGCATAAATTATTTCGTATGTTGTTTCGGTCTTTTTGGGATGTACCCAATTTTTATCGGTTGAAAACAATCCCGAATAAACATATTCCAATTTAAATTCATCTGTAATAATCATATCTCTTTTTCTCACTTTTTTTACATAATTTTAGGTCTTGAAAATAAATGCATTACAATGTATAATTAATTTGTAATCATTAATAGTATACATTAAATGTTACAAAAAGTCAATATATATTTGGTAAAAATTACAAGTTGACGATTGTTGATGTACAACAAGTTAATTTTTTGATAAAAATAATTGGACAACATAGATAAATAACGGGAGAGTACTTGAAAATGCGAATAAGTGAGATTTCTTTCAAAAATATTATAATTAAATCAGGGCTATGGCACACACTTCAAAAACGCAATGCCGAAAAAACCATATATGCGGTTAAAGACAGATTTACCGATACGGGCAGGTTTGACGCATTTGAGTTTAAGTGGACGGAAAATATGAAAAACAAACCGCACTTTTTTTGGGATTCGGATGTGGCAAAATGGATTGAGGGTGTATCGTACAGTATGATAAACGGAGAAAACCGTGAACTTGAACCGTTTATAGATAAACTTGTAAGCCTTATAGGCAAAAACCGACAGAGCGACGGATATTTTAATATATACTATACCGTTTGCGAAAAAGGAATGAAGTGGACCAACCGCCGCAATCACGAGCTTTATTGCGCAGGTCATCTTATAGAGGCGGCAATAGCATATAAAAGAGCAACGGGCAAAGATGAGTTTTTGCGCTATATGACGGAATATGCCGACTGTATATATAAGGTTTTTGTTGAAGATAAAAGCGCGTCGTTTACAACTCCCGGGCATCAGGAAATAGAGCTTGCGCTTGTAAGGCTTTTTGAGGAAACAAAAAACGCAAAGTATTTGCATCTTGCCGAATTTTTTATAGATAACCGCGGCGATAAGGACAATACAAAAGATTTTAAAAATAACGAAACATACGAGCAAAGAGCATACGACCAAAGCCATTTACCCGTACGGGAGCAAACAGACGCTGTGGGACACTCGGTGAGAGCGTGTTATATGTACTGCGCTATGGCGGACCTTGCAAGAATAAATAACGACAAAAAACTTTTTTTGGCTTGCCAAAGGCTGTTTGACAGTATGGTAAATAAAAGAATGTACATAACGGGCGGTATAGGTTCGTCGTATATAAAAGAATGTTTTACGGCAGATTATGATTTGCCCAATGCCGAAGCATATAACGAAACGTGCGCCGCAATAAGCCTTGCAATGTTTGCAAACAGAATGCTTAAATGCGAAATTAATTCAAAGTATTCCGACATAATAGAAAAAGTTATATATAACGGTATAATATCGGGAGTATCGGTACAAGGGACATCATTTTTTTACGAAAACCCGTTGTTGATAGAACCAAAGCTTACCGACAGAGAAAATAAATTTATGGAGGAGTACAAACGCAGACGTCCCATACGTCAAAGGGTTGAAATATTTGAGTGTTCGTGCTGTCCGCCGAATATTAACAGATTTTTTGCGTCAATAGGCGATTATCTTTATTCGGTTGACGACAATACATTGTACATACACCAATATATGGACAGTACCGCGGATATAGACGGCGATATGCTTACGGTAAAAACCGATTATCCGCTTAACGGCAAAATAAAAATATTGTATAACGGCAGCCGTAAAATTGCAATAAGACGACCCGAATGGTGCGAAAATGTTATTTGCGATTTACCGTACGGCATAAAAAACGGTTATATGTATTTTGAAACAAACGGCGATATTGAAATTGAATTTGAAATGAAACCCTGTCTTATGAGTGCGGCATCGGACGTTTGTGCCGACAACGGCTGTGCAGCTGTTATGCGCGGACCTGTTGTATATTGTATTGAGGCGGCTGACAACGGAGATAATTTGGGTGATATATACATATCGCCGAATACCGTAATAACGGAACAAAAAGACGAATTATCACAATTATATGCACTTTACGCCGACGGCGAACGCAAAGAAAAGCAAACCAAACTTTATTCAAAGTTTAACAATAAATCAACACCTTGCAAAATACGGCTTATACCGTATTACACATTTGCCAACAGGGGCGACAGCGAGATGAGAGTTTGGATTAATGCAGGTAAAATTAAAAATAAAGAAGGAGAGAATGCAAATGAACAAAAAACTATTTAAACCGGGTAAGCGCTTTATCGCTGTTGCAGTAGCTTTATCTGTTGTTGTGTGCGGCTTTTCGGGCTGCGGCAACAATAAAAATGATAAAGATGAGCAAGGAAGAACAATAATAAGCGTTGGCGGATGGCCTCAAAAAGAGGGAGTTGCACTCGATAAAATTGAAGAGCGAAAAGCAAGATTTGAAGAGGCAAACAAAGATGTTGTAATTGAACCGAGCGCCTGGCAGTTTGACTTAAAATCGTTTTACGCCAAAGCGGCGGGCGGACAGCTCCCCACAATATTCAACACGTATTTTACCGAAGTGGGGCAGGTTATATCGGCAGGATATGCGGCAGACCTTACCGAAGCATTAAAAAAATACGACGCTTTTGATAAAATTAACGACGAGGTATTAAAAATTATAAAAAAAGACGGCAAAATATACGGTTATCCAAACTATGCCGCTGTTTTGGGATTGGTATATAACACACAGTTGTTTGAAAAGGCCGGGCTTATGAATGCTGACGGAACGCCGAAACAACCGAAAGATTGGGATGAAGTTGCACAGTTTGCCGTAAAAATTAAAGAAGCAACGGGTAAACCCGGTTTTATGTTCCCTACATCGGCAAATAACGGCGGCTGGATATTTACGGCGCTTGCGTGGTCGTTTGGTGCGGATTTTATGGAGCAGGATAAAGACGGAAAGTGGAAAGCAATATTTGACACACCCGAAACAATTGCCGCACTCCAATATGTAAAAGACTTAAAATGGAAGTATAATGTTTTACCCGACAATACGCTTATAGACTATGCCGAATATATGAAAAACTATGCTATCGGCAATGCCGGTATGATGATAGAGGCGGGCGGTGTAGGCACAAAGCTTTCGAGCTATAAAACAGACCCGCAAATGATAGGCCTTATGGCTATGCCGAAAGGACCAAAACGCCACGTAACACTTTTAACGGGCGGTGTGTATTCAATGCCCAAAGACGTAACCAAAGACCAGATTGACGCAGGTATGCGCTGGCTTATGACAAACAATACATTTAAGGCGACAGATGAGTATAAATTAAACGTTGACGCCGAAATAGAAAAAAGACTTTCCGAAAATCAGGTTGTTGGTATTAAATCGTTTAAGGTATGGAAATCGGATACCGAGGCTGTTAAATACGAAAGCGATAAAATAGATGAAAACAAAAACATTAATATTAATCACGTAAAACTTTACAACGACTTTATGCAGGATTTGGGCGATTGTGAACTGCGCGCCGAAGAACCTGTATGCGCACAGGAACTTTACGGAGTGTTGGACGCTTGTATTCAGGCGGTACTTACCGACAAAAATGCTGACCCTGCGTCATTAATTAAAAAGGCACAAACGGATTTTCAACAAAATTATCTTGATAATATAGACTATTAATTTAGTTAAAAATGATTGGGAGGTAATATAAAATGAAGAAAATAATTTCGGTTATACTTTGCTGTATGCTTGCAATGTCGGCATTTGCCGTATCGGCAGACAGCACACAACTGCAAAATGTTGCATTAAATACGGCGGCAAGCGTAAGTGCAAGCCAATCGTGGGTAAAAATTCCATCGGCTGTAATTGACGGTATAAACCAATTCGGAGATAACAGCAGTTCATACTACGCTGCGTCGGAGGTAACTTACACAATTAACCTTGGCGGATTATATAATGTATCAAATATTAATATGCATTTCGGAGGCGACGGAATACCGGCAGAATTTACTTTGTCATATTCGTCGGACGATGAAAATTATACCAATCAAACATATACGGACAATACAAATTCTGATTTAATAAAAGAGTTTAATGCACCGCAAATAATGCAGTATGTAAAACTTACAATTGCAGCGTCAACTGAGCCAAGAGTAATAAGAATAAACGAAGTTGAAATAATGGGAGAATTTGCACAGCCGGGAAGATTTAACCTTGCAGAAGGCAAAACCGTTACGGCAAGTTTGGAAGAAGCGTTGTCAATAGGTATTACCGACGGTAATAATTTTAGTGCCGATAAACCTTCGGAAACATCAAAAGGCGCGTGGTCGTATTGGGGCGCCGGTCAGCAGTATGCAATAATAGATTTGGGTGCGTTATACAGTATATCTCAAATTAAAGGATATTTCGGTTACCCCTACAGCGGCGAACAACGTCCTGATACAGGATTTGCCTTTTCGTATTCGGCAGACGGTAAAAGCTATACGGATATTGTAAAGATAGGCGACAAATCATATGACATTGATTATACATACACATTGGACGAAGTTGTAAATGCAAGGTATGTAAAGCTTACCATACCTAAAGCAGACGCGGCAAGAGCTGTACGTGTGCGTGAGGTTGAAGTTTACGGCATTAATAAACCCATAATCAATGTTACACAAAGCAGAGCGGTAACGATTAGTGCCACAGTGGGGAGCAATAATGTTTCGGGTATTACGGACGGCAATACCATAGTGGCATCGGGAACAAATGCATGGTCAAATTCAAGTCTTGGTTCGGCAACGATAGATTTGGGCGCAATATGTTCAATTAATCAAATTAACGGATATTTTGGTTACCCGGACGGAGCTATGAAACCGAAAAGTTTTACCATAGAATTATCAAAAACGGGAAATGATGATTGGACGGAATTTGCAAAAGAAGATGAGGATGTTTTGGCATACAGCTACAATTATGTAAAAAAAGCGGCGGACGGAACAGAGGCAAGATATGTTCGTTTAACCGTTAATTCGCTTTTGGATGTTGCCAATGCGCATTTTCGTGTAAGAGAAATTGAAGTTTACGGTTCGGTTAACGGGGTTTATTTTTCAAAAACCGAAAATGAAGATACAAGTGCGGAATATACAATTTACAACAACACAAACAATTTTGAAAATGTTGCGGTAATTAAAGCAACATACAGTGAAAATGCGCTTGATAACGTATCTTTGGAGGAAATAAAATATTTTGCTCCGCAAACAAGCTGCAAAGTATCGGCACAGGCAGGCGAACGGGTATTTATATGGGACGGAATTTCCACAATGAAACCCATATATGAAAGATAATTATCAGAATGTTTTTAAAAGGGAATGACAGTTTATGTTTCATTCCCTTATTAAAACTTAAAGGAGAGGCATAAGCTATGCGATATAAACCAAAAACAAAAATACAAACCATATTGATTTTATGTATATTTATAATTACACTGATGCCTTTTCAAAATATATTTGCCGATGATAAAACGGCATTAAATTTAACGCAAAATACCAATGTAACGGTAAGCGCAAGTATAGAGGACGGCTTGGCATTGGGAGTTATTGACGGCGACGCCCAATCGGCAAACAAGGCAACGGCAGATAAAAAAGGCGCTTGGACATTTTACGGAAAAGCAGAGCATTGGCTTACGGTTGATTTGGGAGATGTATATTGTATTGACGAAATTAAAGCATATTTCGGATATGCCTCAAACGGGAGCGACAGTCCCGAAAGTTTTAAAATGTATTATTCAACCGACGGTAAAAACTTTAAATCTTTTATAAGCGAAGGTACGGGGTATGCGTACAATTATACAAAAGTATTAAATGAAAGTATGTGGGCGCGGTTTATTAAGCTCACGGTGGACGCCGCAGCGCAAAACCGTGCAATAAGAGTAAGAGAAATTGAAGTATACGGATGTTCGGTTTACGACAAAACGGTTAATATAACTCAAAATGCAAATGTAACGTTAAATGCGAGCATAGAGGATGGCTTGATATCGGGAGTTATTGACGGCGACACTCAATCGGCAAACAAAGCAACGGCGGATAAGAAGGGTGCGTGGACTTTTTACGGAAAATCGGAGCATTGGCTGATTTTTGATTTGAATAATATATATTGCGTTGACGAGATTAAAGCATATTTCGGATATGCCGCAAACGGTGTCGACAGTCCCGAGGGTTTTAAATTATATTATTCAACCGACGGTAAAAACTATAATCTCCTTGCAAGCGAGAGCGAAGAATATGAATATAATTATAAAAAAGTATTAAATGAAAGCATATTGGCACGGTTTATTAAACTTACCATAGACTCTGTACCGCAAAACCGTCCAATAAGGGTAAGGGAAATTGAAATTTACGGATATCCCGCAGTTGATGAACAAATAGGCGTATATGCCGATGTTAAAATAAAAGACGGGTTTAACATACTGTACGGCGATGACGCTTATGCGGATATAAATATTAAAAATTATGAAAGCACACAAAAAAATTATTCGGTTGAGTACTCGGCCGACGGTAAAAATTATACGGAATTAATGTCGGGGCAGTTAAGTGCTTTTGAAAATAAAACGTTAAGCGCCGATTTAAGTGCTTTAAAATACGGAAAACACCCCGATTTTTGTATTAATATATATTTAAACAATATTTTAATAAAAAAATATGCAATGCCCGTTACGGTTATAAAACACAATATAAAAAAACCGCTTGACGAATATTCGCGCATAGGTGTAAATTGGCATATTGAATATTCAAAAAACAAGTCCGAAAAAGGCAGGTACAACAAACTTATCGATATATTGGGTATAAAAA
>USKN01000012.1 GCA_900555295.1 uncultured Eubacteriales bacterium | reverse complement strand
AGATTGCAAAAACATCCATCGTCAGGCAATGCGTGTTCGAGTCTCGTTTGCCTAGCAGCAACAATCGCCGTTATTGCCGTTACCGCCAAATAGCCATATAATTACAATAATTGCAATTATAATCCATATACCGTTTGTGCCGTTAAACCAGCCGTTATTGCAACCGTTGTTACAAGAATTGTTGCAAGGATTGCAAGGGTTACAGTAATCTCCCATTAAAAGTTACCTCCCGTATATTTATCAGCAGCCGCAGTTATTGTCACAGCCGCAGCCACAGCCGTTATCATCGTTATTCATAAACAATAAAATAACAAGAATTATAAACCATAAAATTGTGCTGCTTTCTCCGTTGCAGCAACCGTTGTTTCCGAATAAGTTAAACATAATTATCCTCCCCTATTAATTATTGCAGCAGCCATTGCCGTTACCTGCGTTGTTATCGCAGCAGCCAAACAAAAGCAAGAATACCAAAATAAAGAAAAGTATTCCGTCATTTGAACCAAAAAGACCATTATTGCAGCAGTTATTACCAAACATATACTACACCTCCGAAAAAGTATTCAGACATAAGAGCGGTTATTGCTCATTTAAAATCTGATTTAGTGTATAATATGTAAAAGGCTTTAAATGTGTTACATTTTTAATATAATACTTGACAAAACGAAAAAAACATTTATACTTATATATATAAGACGATTATTCGGAAGGATTTATTATATGATAAACAGAGAAAACAAAATACCGCTTTATATACAATTGGCGAATAAAATAAGAAATGATATAGAATGCGGAAATATTAAACCCGGCGATAAACTTATGAGTGAAAACGAAATGGTAAATTTTTATCAGATAGGCCGCCTTACAATACGACAGGCTCTTTCGGTGCTTGTAAACGAAGGCTTGCTCTCAAAACAGCACGGCAAAGGCACATACTGCACCAAAGTACCGTCGAATGGAAAAAAATTAAAATTCGATTTGCTTCTTAATATGTCGGACGTTTATTTTATACCGTACTATTTGCGCACAATATGCAAGGTTTTTGAAGATAAACAATGCGACCTTGTAATTAACGATACAAAAAACAATAATGAAACAATTACCGGACTTATAAATGAAATAATATCCAAAGGCTCCGACGGAGTTATTGTGCAGCCTTGTACCGCCGCAAATCAGCAAACCGAACAAATTGAGCAAATATTTAACAGCCTTATACGCGAGGGTATTCCATACATTATGCTTGACGGTACGTACTTAAACATTGTACAGTCGTATGTTGTTTTTGACGAGTTTGAAGTTGGATTTAAAGCGGCGGACTATCTTATAAAACACGGGCATAAAAATATGTGCGTAATACATAATAATAAATACTCCGATTCTGTAAAAAGAACGGACGGATTTATAAAACGAATCGAAAAAACACCCTATATGGCAGACTGCTCGATTTCGCTTGAAAACAGCCTTATGGAAACATTAAATAAAAATCCCGATATAACGGCGCTTTTTTGCTATAACGACCTTACGGCAAAAGAGTGCTTGGAAATATTAAAAAACAATAATTACAGCGTACCCGACGACATATCGGTTATAAGCGTTGATGATACGGTTATTGCTGCAACGGTTACACCGTCGCTTACAAGCGTGGCACACCCTAAAGGCAAACTCGGCGAGGCGGCTGCAGCTGCACTTTACGATATTACATCGGGCAAAATACCGTTTCCGTATACAAAAGTGTTTAAGCCACATATAACCGAAAGAAATTCTGTAAAAAATATTACATAAAAATAAAATAAAGTTTAACATAACTATTGACAAGCGTTGGTTTTTGTGTTATTCTTAAAATAACTCATATAGACGAGTATATAAGTACATAATTTGAGAGAGGAGAATGTTTGATATGTCTTGTAAAATTTGTATTATAGGAGCCGGAAGCGCTGTATTTTCGCTTAATCTTATTAAAGATATTTGCGTAAACAGCAGATTTAAAGGCAGCACCGTTTCGCTTATGGACATAAATATCGAAAGATTGGAGGCAATTTACGGCTTGTGCAAACGATATGCCGATGAAATGAATCTTGATATTAACATTATTAAAACAACCGACAGATGCGAGGCTATGCAGGGTGCCGATTTTGTGCTTAACGTTGCGCTTGATTACGGTCACGAACGCTTTAAACAGGGAATTAAGGTAGCATACGATAACGGTTACCGTTTTGGAGGCAGTTTACACGTTTTACACGACGAGGCATTTTTTATAAACTTCCATCAGTTAAAACTTATGGAGGAAATATTGGTTGATATGCTTAAAATATGCCCCAAGGCGTACTATATTATGGTTGCAAACCCTGTACAGGGTGGTGTAACATATCTTTCGAGAAAGTATAAAGACGCTAAAATTATAGGTATGTGCCACGGATATACGGGTGTATATAAACTTATTGAAGCAATGGGACTTGAAAGGTCAAAACTCGGATTTGAAATTGCGGGAGTAAACCACTTTATTTGGCTTACAAGCTTTAGATACAACGGCAAAGACGGGTATAAACTTTTAAACGAATGGCTTGACAGCCACAACGGACTTCTTGTTCCCGATAAAAAAGAATTTGAAAAATTCGGCCTTGCGGCAGACGAAATAGGTGCAAAGGCAATAGACCTTTACAAAAAATTCGGTTTGTTCCCAATAGGAGATACAGCAAGCCCCGGAGGCGGAGCGTGGGGATGGGAATACCATACCGACAGCGAAACGCAGGAAAAATACCAAAGCGACCCGCTTAAATGGTATGAGCGTTACTTTAAAGACTGTGACAAATCGGTTGCAAATATTAAACGTGTTGTTGAGGATAAGAGCATTAAAGTATCCGACGTATTTTCATCGGTTGCATCGGACGAGCCTATGATACCGCTTATTGAAGGTCTTGCATACGATACCGATAATAAAGTTGTGGTAAATATATTAAACGACGGCGGTTATATGAAAGGACTTCCCACCGATTACGAAGTTGAAATTGCCGCAAGAGTAGACAAAAACGGAATACACCCCATTCATAACAACGGTTTGCCCAAACCCATAATGGCACATCTTTTGCGTGACAGAATTGCGCCTGTTGAAATAGAACTTGCAGCATTTGAAAACCACAGCAAAGAACTTTTGATTGACCTTGTTATGATGGACCCGTGGACAAAATCAAAAAAACAGGCGGAAAAACTTATTGACGACATATTTGCTCTGCCCTGCAATGCAGATATGAAGGAATACTACAAATAAGGGTGTGAACTTATGGCAAACGATAATAAAAATGCGGTTTTTCACCTTGCGTTTGACGTAGGCACCACAGCTATGAAATGCATACTTTTTGACAATAATTTTAATGAGGTTAAAAAATGTGCGCGCGAATACAGCCTTATATATACAGCCAACACAGCAGAGCTTGACGCCGAGGTTTACTACAGCACATTTTGCGAGTGTACGCGTGAGATAATAAACGGCGGCATACAGCCGCAAAGCATAAAAGACGTTACATTTACAACACAGGGTGAAACTTTTGTATGCGTTGATAAATCAGGCACCCCATTGCAGCGTGCCATAGTATGGCTGGACACTCGGGCGGAAAAAGAGGCTAATTATATAATAAACAATTTTGGCAAAAAAGAGTTTTACTCGGTTACGGGGTTGTGGCAGCCCGACGGCGCCCTGCCCCTTGCCAAACTTATGTACATAAAAAAACATAATCCCGACATTTACAACAAAACATATAAGTTTTTGCTTTTGGAAGATTACCTCATAATGAAACTTACGGGTAAGTTTGTCACCGAAAAATCACTTGTATCGTCAACCGGATGGTACGACATAATAAAAGACGAATACTGTACACAGCTCTTTAAGTTATGCGATATCGATAAGTCCAAATTGCCCGATGTTTTAAACTGCGGTACAATTGTATCTGATGTTAAAAACACCGAATGTGGTTTAACCGATAAATGCGCAGTTGTAACAGGCGCAATGGACCAAATTTGTTCGGCAATAGGCGCAGGCAACGTATATGACGGTTGTGTAACCGAAACTACGGGCACGGCACTTGTTGTGGGTGCAACTGTAACCCGCCCCGATTTTGACGTAACCACTCCCGTAACAATATACAAACACTTTAACGAAAGCTACATATATATGCCGTATTGTAACACTGCAGGTATTGTGCTTAAATGGTTTAAAGACACATTGGGCGCAAAAATATGCTATGACGCCGAAAAGTTGGGAATACCAAGCTACAAAATGATTGACAAATATGCCGAAAAATCACCTGCCGGCAGTAACGGTTTAATTATGCTGGCACACTTTTCGGGCAAAAATTTTCCCGACAGTATTCCCAATGCAAAAGGAGTGTTTTTCGGCATTTCGCTTTCAACCACAATATGCGATATGTCACGCAGTGTACTTGAGGGAGTGGCATATATGCTTAAAGAAACCGTTGAGACATTACACCAAAAAGGAATGGATATAAAAGAAATAAAATCGCTCGGCGGAGGTTCGGCAAGCGAATTGTGGAATAAAATTAAAGCGTCAGTATGCAATTGCGAAATAAACTCAAACACATATTCCGAAACAACGGCACTCGGTGCGGCTATATTGGGCGCAGTGGCATATGGAGAATACAAAGACGTATTTGAAGCAATAAAAAAATTATCTGCCAACCAAAAAAAATATTTGCCGGACAGCGAAGATGCAAAGGCATATAAAAAATATTATGAAAAATATAAAGAATTATATAAAAATTTAAAGGGGGCTTTTTAAAAATGAAAAACACCGAAAATGTAAACGCAATTATTTTAAATGTAGGAGAGCAGCAATATCCGCAAGACTATTTAAAAAATGTTGCAGACGAGATTTGTGCTGAAATTGAAAATATGGAATGTAACATAACAGGTAAATTTACCGTTATGAATTTTTCGGACGCACAAAAGGTGGCAGATGAAATAAAAGATAAAACCTGCGATTTGTTTATTATTAACTTTTTATCGTGGCACATTACGCCAAATGTAATGCACATTATAAAAAATTACACAAACGTACCCTTGCTTATATGGGGCATAGGCGGTGTAACCGATAAAACGGGTAAACTCCACTCACCTGCGGCAGCTGCGGGAATTACGGGGTTTTTGCCCGTTGTTAAAGAATTTGGGTTTAAATACAAAGTTATATTGGAACAACCCGACGAGGCGCACCGTTATGATGAAGTAAAAGAATACATACACGCCGTAAAATGCGCAAAAAGAATTAAAAAATCGCGGATAGGTCTTATAGGATATGCCGATATGGGACTTTACACCTGCGCTTACGATAAAACACAGCTGTTTAAAAAACTCGGAATTGACATAGAAAATTACTGCGGTTACGAAATTGCAAACTTAATGCAAACATTCTCGGACGAGCAAGTTAAACAAACGGTTGATATGATTAAAAGCACCGTTAAAATGCAAAATGCCGTTGCCGACAAACCGCTTGAAAACGTTGCACGGCTCTACCTTGCTATGAAAGACAAGGCAAACGGCAGAGCGCTTGACGCAATATCAGTTAAATGTGTTGACGGTATAACTAAACTTGGCTTTAACCCCTGCCTTGCACAATCGCTTTTGGCAAACAAAGATTTATCGGTAATATGCGAATGTGACGCATACGGTTTGGTAACAAGCATTATTCTTTCAACGGTAACTAACAGTACATCGGCATTTTTGGAACATTATGAGGTAATAAAAAACGACGTTCTTGTTGGTGTATGCGGATTTATTCCCAATGATTTTGCAGACGGCGACATAAAAATCAAATCGGCAAATTTGGGAGAATACAATACGGGAATAAGCAATGTATCAAAACTTAAATGCGGCGAAATTACATTTGCAAGATTTTTCTGTGCGGACGGCAAATATAAATTATTCCTTGCAAAAGGCAAAACAAAACCGTCGCCAAAGTGGACAGAACTTGGCTGGGAGGAACCCACACCCGATTTTCCCGCCGTTATACTTGAAACGGGTATGGATATTGACGAATACATAGATAAAGTACCCGGTCAGCATATTATAACGGTATTCGGCGACCACGTAAAACAGGTTGAGCAAGTATGCGATTTGCTTGATATTGAAGTGGTTAAATAACAAAAAAAGGAGTAAAAAGAGAAAAATGCGTACACAACGAAAACGATTTGAATACAGAGCTGACGTACAAAAAAACATTGACGAAGGTCATCTTTTGCTTGCGGGTACAGATGTATTTTTAAACGAAAGCGAAACCATATATTCACAAGATGAGTACACGGATGAACAAATGCTTAAAGATTTTGAAATAAAGGGCGGCACTTGGTACACAAAAGACGGATGGGTTGTAGGCAAAAACCCCGATTGCTGCCCGGGTATGATAATATCCAAAAAAGACTTTTTCGGCAACAATATGCTTGAGGTAACGGTAAGAACGGTTGCCCCATCCACGCACGATATTAACATTATGATTAACGGTTCGTGGAATATGCAAAAGGACGAGCGCGATATTGCGTACGTTACGGGAATAGAAGCATTTTGGCACGGCAATGTGGGATTTGAAAAATCGCCCGAATATAAACTTACCGCCGCAACTCAAATGCTTGATTTTGTACCGGGCAAAGAATACAAAATGCAATTTGGCAATATAGACGGCAAAATATTTGTACTTGTTGACGGCAAGCTTGCGCTTGAGATAACAGACCCCGACCCTATTGATGTTACAAAGTACGGCAAGATAGGCTTTGAAGCATATTCAAGCTGGTGGGAATTTAAAAATGTAAGAGTTAAAAAGCTTAAATACAATAAAATTACGGAAAAATATGTACGTGAATTTTAAAATTATTATATTTTAAGAGGGTGTAAATTTATGTTATATATACTTGATACTGCAAATATAAACGATATAAAACACTGCTGTGAGTTTTATCCTCTCGACGGTGTAACAACCAACCCGTCAATAATTGCAAAGGAAAAGACGGATTTTTGGAAACTTTTAAAAGAAATCCGTTCGGTTATAGGCGAAGACAAAATGCTGCACGTACAAACAGTGCAAACAACAGCCGAAAAAATGGTTGAAGAAGCAAAAACAATAAAAGACAAAACAGGCGGTAATATATTTATAAAAATACCTATAGGCGAAGAGGGGCTTAAAGCAACCCAAATATTAAAAAACGAAGGCATAGGTGTTACTATGACAGCTATTTTTACCCCTGCACAGGCACTTATTGCCGCAAAGGCGGGAGCGTCTTTTGCCGCACCTTACGTAAACCGTCTTGATAATATTTTGGGTGACGGAACAAATGTTGTGGCGGAAATTGTTAAACAGTACAAAACATACGGTGTTGATACAAAGGTGCTTGCCGCAAGTTTTAAAAATGCGGAACAGGTTCACAAATGCGCACTTGCCGGCTGTCACAGCGTTACGGTATCAAAAGATATTTTAAAAGCCGTTATATCGCACCCTATGACGGACGCGGCGGTTTTGGGCTTTGAAAATGATTGGAAAAGCGTGTATGGAGATAAAACCATACTTGATTTTTAGGTGAGTGTTATGGCAATAAGTAAAAAGGCACTTGAATATGCAAAACAAGCATACATAACCGAGCGCGACTGTATAGGAGAAATGCTTGATTTTTTTGATGATGAGCAATTTTCAAAAGCTGTTGAACTGCTAAAGAGTGCCCCGCGCATAGCCGCGTCGGGCTGCGGACACTCGGGCATTTTATGCCGCCACTTTGCTCACCTTATGTGCTGCATAGAACTTTCGGCACGCTTTATATCGCCTGCCGAGGCGGTTCACGGCGGAACAGGTTTTTTAAAAAAAGGAGATGTAATGCTTTTTGCATCACGCGGAGGCAAAACAGGCGAGCTTTTGCCTATAATGGAAATCTGCAAAAAAAAGGGAGTAAAAATTATTACGGTAACCGAAAACATCGACTCACCGCTTGCACAATGTGCCGACGCTGTTTTAAAACAGCACGTAAACCGTGAAACTGACAAATACAATTCTCAAGGCACAACATCATCAACCGCACTTGCGGTTATATTTCACGCATTGCAGGCGGCGCTTATAGAAGAAACAAAATATACAAACAAAATGTTTGCACTTATACACCCAAACGGCGCGGTTGGGGAAAGATTAAACAAAAATAAAGGAGAAAATAAAAATGGAATTTAAAGTTTTTCAAAAAGAAGTTGAATTACAGTCAAGAGGATGGATACCCACATTTCACGATATTTCAAAAGAAGTAAACGAAATAGTTGAAGCGTCGGGCATTAAAAACGGTACGGTAAGCATTGTATCACATCACACAACCTGTTCGGTAATGGTTCAGGAATGTTCGCACGATATAGACTCGTTTGACCTTGAATATTTACAGCACGACTTATTGGACATAATGCGCAAAATGATACCCGACTTTGCCGAAGAACACCAATACCGCCACCCAGGTCCCATTCACGCACAGTACGGCAGATACGTAAACGAGCCGGGCGACTATTCGAGTATGAATACCGACGGACACTTGCGCAGCTGTTTCTTTGGCAGATCCGAAACAATGACTGTTAAAGACGGCGTTGTTGACGGCGGGAAATTTGCACACGTATATTTTATTGATTGGGATCACGTGCTTGCGCGCCGCAGACAGGTAAACATTACCGTTATGGGTACAACCGAAGATGTTGGCGACAGAAAGTGGAACAACGGAGAAGTAATTGACACAAAGCGCAAATTTACCGACGAAGAAAAGGCATTTGACGTGCACTATACACTTCAGCAGGAGAGATAAAGCTTTATTAATTGTATGCCGTTATTTTGCGACAAAACGGAGGTTAAAATGAAACGAAAAATCAGAACACCATATTTTGAAATAGGAACAAAAAATTACATATACGGAGATACCGTTTTGGAATATGCCAAAGCAGCGGACAGAGCGGCGGAAAAATACGATATAGATGTATTATTTATTACTCCGGCGGTTGAAATCCGCCGTGTATGTGAAAACACAAAGCATTTAATAGTGCTTGCGCCGTACATGGATACACTCCGCCCGGGCAGGGGTATGGCAGATATTTTGCCCGAAGCATTAAAAGCGGCAGGCGCCGAGGGGGTTGTGGTAAACCACTGCGAAAAACCCATGTCAATACCTGCAATAAAGAAAACAATTGAGCGTGCAAACGAGCTTGATATGCTTGTATTTGCGTGCGCCGACAGTGTTGACGAAACAAAGGCAATAGCGCAGCTGCACCCCGACATTATAAATCCCGAGCCGTCAGAGCTTATAGGCGGTACGTCAAACGGCGTAAGCGATATGGGATATGTTAAAGAGGTTATACGCGAAATACGCAAAATAGACCCAAATATTTTAATTGAGCAAGCGGCGGGAATTACAAACGGTAAACAGGTTTACGATTTTATTATGGCAGGTTCCGAGGCGGCAGGTGCGGCGTCGGGTATAGTAAATGCTCCAAACCCAATTGAAATGATAGACGAAATGGTAGGTGCGGTAAGACGTGCCGCAGACGATTTAAAAAAGGCAGGTAAATAAAATGGTTTATAAAAAAGCAGTTAAAGTAATGTCAAACGACAAGGCATATACATTTCATAATGTAACCGATTATGTAAAACAAGCGGTAGGCGAGTCGGGTATTAAAGACGGCATTGCCGTTGTATACTCACATCACACAACCTGTTCGGTTACAACACAGGAATGTGCGTTTGATATGTCGGTTACGGGGCTTGAAACGCTCCAGCAAGACCTTATAAATGTGTTTGATAATATTATACCCGTATGCAAACACGAGGGTATATATTTGCACCCCGGCAAAAAAGCGCTTGACTTTGCCGAAAAGCACGATGAGGACGCACGCGGCTGTCACAATACCGACGCACATCTGCGCTCATCCGTTATGGGCAGAAGCGAAAGTATTGTAATAGATGACGGCTGTCTTGATTTGGGTGAATTCGGGTACATATACTTTATTGATTTTGACACAACACGCGGCAGAGAAAGAACCGTTAAAATAATGGTTATCGGAGAATAAACGGGATTAAATAATTCAATTTGGAGAAAATCTCCACCGCTCCACCTTGACAATGTAAAATTGGAGTAGCAATTTTATTTTTTAATAAAAGTGCCACCCATCATTGACAATTGAACAATAATTTTATGTTTTTATTTAACCTGCCAATTGACAGGATGGAAAGGATTTGCTATAATTTTAGTATTCGAATGATGCATTTTATAGTACATCCACAGAGCACATTAAAAAATTGTTGCAGCAATTTTTTAATGTGTTTTTTTATACATTCAAATTTCATAACCCCTTTTTAATGATTTAAATTATATTTTGCCGCCGATATTGAAACACCGCATTTTTTGCAATTTTGTTAACCACGTCCGTTTCTGCGTGTCGGTTATCGGGCAATTCAGATTTTCTGACAATATCATATGTAAAGCCTGAAATAATAATGGCATAATATTTTCTAAAATAGTTACATCCGGTAAATATATAATAACAGCTTGCGTTGATTTTGCCAACAACTTTTGTAGAGAATTTTTAAAAAAATGTTTATAAAATAACATTTAAAAAGCCGTAACAAGGCAAAATATTACCCCGTTACGGTCTTTTATTATTGAATTTACTTATTAATCTGTGTAACTTCCGTTTTCATTTTAACGCGTCTGGTACCTATTGTAATATTTGAATTATTAATTATAGGTTTTGTGCCGTCAACATACACACCCGAATTATTAACCCTTGCGTCGGCCTCTATTGTTATATACAAATCGTATTTATCGGGCAGGTCGCAATACACAATTTCACCGTTGGATTTGGTTAAAAACTCTTTTGCCTGTTCGGTACGTGTGCTTTTAACGGTACCGAGATATACGTCGTTTTCGGTATCGTATACTTTATCGCCTTTTTCTACCGCATTAACCGAAAAGTCGCGTACCGCTTTTGCCTTTACAACATATTCAATGTGCGAATTGGTTTCGGATACATCGCTGTGCGCGGATTTATTAAACTTAAAATAAGTAACGCATACTGCCGTTACTATAATAAGTACAACGGCAATATCGATTATATTTATTTTACCGAAAAGCTTTCCTTTTTTATCTATAATCATTTTGCCGCACCCCCGTTTTCGTCAAGTATATCCATTTTTACAATATAACCCGTGCCTGTATAGTTTTTGCTTTTTATAAAGGCTTCCTCGCCTATTTTTACTTCTTTTGACGCAAATTTTACATCTTTATCGGTAAATGTACTCGGTGTGCCGTGAATTGTTACATAAACGTCATAACGATCCTCAAAATGAGACATTACATATTTACCGTCAACAGTATCTGCCGCAACCGCCTCTGCGGGCTTTGCCTCAACATTTGTAACCGTACCGAAATAACCGCCTTTAACGCTGTCGTAAACATCGTCGCCTTTTTTTATACTGTCGGCATAGCTTTGTGTTTTTTGCTTTATTTCAACGGTAAACTCCACATCGGGTATTCCGCTTGATCGTACTTCGGTTTTGTTTATTATTTTAACCCCGGCAACTATTAACGCAATTATTGCAAGTGATATAATAACATCTATTACACTGAATTTAAATTTTTTCTTTTCCATTTATCTGTCCTCCGATAAATCGTAATAAACCTGTTCGGTTTTTTTTGTCATAATTTCGGCGCGGAATTTGCTGTTAAATACCTTTTCGGCATTCTCGCTTAATTTTTGCTTTAATCCGTCCTCACATATAAAACGTTTTAATTTTAAATATAAATCACGGCTGTCTTTTGTTTTAAATATAAGGCCGTTTACACCGTCCGTTACCACTCCGGGGTTACCGCCAAAGTCACTTACTATACAAGGCGTTCCCACGCTCATTCCCTCAAGCAGTGCAAGGCTGGTTGCCTCTGTGCCGAAAGACGCATTTATGTTTACGTCTATTAAATTCATAATACCCGTAACATCATCTACAAATCCCGCCATTATAACCTCGTGCACAATATCGAGTTCGGCGGCTTTATTACGTATTACAGGCTCCCATTCGCCCGTACCTGCAATGAGCAGTTTCATTTTAATGCCGTCGTCTTTAAGCATTTTAAGCGCCTCAAGTATATATATATGCCCTTTTACCTCGTTAAGCCGTGCCGCAATACCGCCCAGGCACTCACCGTCCTCGGCATTATATTTTGCCTTTAGTTTTAAAAATTCCTGTTCGTCAACACGTCTTAAAGGCTCTACGCCGTTTTGTATTACCGTAATTTTATGAGGATCTACACCCGTTTTTACAATGTTATCTTTTGCCGCGTCGGCAACCGCTATTATTTTATCGGCTGTTTTATTGTTTACAAAACCGTTTATTTTTTTGCCCAATCCGCTCGACAGCAGTTTTGACGGTTCAAAAACACTGTGACGTGTAAATACAATTTTTGCACGTTTGCCGTTATCGGTTTTATAAAGCCGTGCCGCAATACGTGCCGACATTGACGCGTGTGCGTGCACAATATCGGGTTTTTCATCAGCAAATATTTTTTTAAGCCTTCTTATTGCCGAAAAGCCGAGAGATTGATCGGCTATGCCCTCTATCTCGATATATACTCCGCCAAGCTCGCGTATTTTGGGAATAAGCAAACTTGATTGAGGCAAAATAATTTTTAAATTGATTTTTGACCTGTCATAATACTTTAAAAATGTAAGTACGCATTTGCCCGCACCGCCTATATTGGTGTCGCTTATTACATAAATAACCTTTATCATATACTTTCCTCCTTTAGCCGAAAGAAATTTAAATTATGCCGTTTTATGTACGCATAATTAACTTTTTTTACTCTCTTTACTCTCTTTCGGTTACAGCAATGTTTACCGCACACTCGGTAAGCGATATTATTATATAAAACATAAATACTATTCTGTAATTATACCACACATTGTCGAACATTCCCTGAACAAGATATCCAAACATACCTGCCGCAAGTCCTATTATTACGGCCTTAAGCATTTTGTCACGGCACTTAACCGCACTTGATATAACACCGCGGTAATATACAATTATAAGTATTAAAAACACCAAAATACCCATTACACCGTTTTCGGTAATAATTTGCAGGTAAAGGTTATGTGAGTGCGGCGCAACAATACCCGAATACGAATAGAACGGGTAAATAAGGTTAAACGCTTCACTGCCCAAGCCAACACCGCACAGCCAATAGTCGCGCAGCATATTAAGCGTTCCTATCCAAATATACACACGGTATGAGGTTGACGAATCGGACGTATCGCCAACGCTTAAAAAGCGGTCTATTATTGTTTGCGGCATTAAAAGAGGTGCAAAAAATGCGGCTATTATGCCCAGCCAAACAATTCTGCCGTCATAAAACATAAAAAATAGCGCCATAGCAACAATAAGACCTACCCAATTTCCGCGCGAATAGGTATATATCATACAAAGGCACAGAGCGCCCGTTATACACAGTGCCGCAAACTTGTTAAATCCGCCGTTGCGTGCAAAAATAAATCCGCAGCATACGGGTATAAGCAAAAGCAAATACTCACCCAATACATTTGGGTTGCCAAATGTTGAAATAACACGGGTTGAAATATCTTCAAACATTTCTTTGTCTATCCACGTATCTGCGCCGGGAAAGCCGAATATGTGCTGGTATATTCCGTATAGGGCAACTCCGAGTCCCGCAAAAAGCATACCGGTTATTAGCGCATAAAGCTGCCTTTTGCCTTTAACGGCATTGGTAACAAGAAAATAAGATATACCGAATGCCATATATACTAAAAATATTGTAATTGAGTTACCGCGCGCAAACGACGTAACCGCCGATATTGCCAATACAAATATAAAAAGCACAACAGGTACATCGAGTGGTGTGTGAACAAAAACCGTTTTTTTGTCAAACAGCAATCTGAACAAAAATGCCGCAAACGACGCCATTACCGCCGCAACCACAAGCATTGTGGGCGCAAAAGGCATTATAATAAGAGCCGCAAAAATGCCGATACGGTAATCGTATATAAGCAAAAACATTGCCAAAACCGCAAATATTACCGCAAGAGCAGGTATACCTCCCCACGCGGTTAATCCGCCGAATACGGCGCCCACACCCGTATACCAGGCGGTACAAGCCTTATTGCAATTAATATTTATTGCCTTGTAATTATAATCATAGTCAAAAAGCGACGCCGCAAATTTGGATATAATACTGCCTTTAAAAATACACGAAACCGATTTGTTTATGCATATAAACAATATACCTGTTATAATTGCCGCGGCAGATGCAACTGCCGTGTTAAGCGTTAAACTGCCCAAAACAAGCGATACCGCAAATAAGACTGCGGCAAATCCCACACAGCCCATACCGTAAACCCTTATGCTTACGTTTAAAATATTGCGTGCGGCAAAGAGCAGTTTGCTTATAAAATAAATGTCCTCAACACGTTCAAACAGATTTTCGCAATGTTTTTTTACAATATGAAAAAGATTGTGAAAAAACATATAAATATGGCTTGAAAACAAAGCCTCTTTATAATTGGGAAATGTGGTAAAATACGATACCGCAATGCTGTTTTTGGATATTTTGCCCCAAAAATTTGCAACCGCAATTTGTATTTTTCTGAAAAAGCTGTTTTCAAACCAATTAAAAACCGTCACAAAAAGATTATAAAAAAATCCGAGTATTATTCCACACTTCATCTTCTTGTGCCTCCTCTCAATGTCGGTTAAAATTAACCGTTCTTGCGTCTTGCGCACACCGATTTTACAATGCCGCTTATCTCGTTTATGCCCAACACCGCACAGCACACAAAGTATACCGCGGCACCCGCACAGGCAGGCAGCATAACGGCAATGACCTTTGACGCATTATCACCCAGCCGATTGTTTATAAACAAAACCGACGCACTCATAATTAAAACACTTATCAGTATTTTTACAAAATATACAAGCATTTGTTTATTTAAAATACCTTTTACTTTTTTGTTTAAAATAAAAAGCATTGTAATTCCTATAATATTTGCCGCAACAGACGCCGCAAGAGCAAGCGCCCAATGGCCTTTGCCGAGCGCAAGCACAAAAAACACGCTCAATGCAATATTTACCGCAATTCCGCCCATAGATACCGTCATAGGCGTTCTGCCGTCATGCATTGCATAAAATGCCTTATTGCATATTTCCTGCACACCGTAGCCCAGCATACCGAGCGAATAAAAAAACAGTGCCGCCGCGGTAAGATTTGTTGACTCCGCGCCAAACGCTCCCCTCTCGTAAAAAAGACGTATAACGGGCGTTGAAAGCAGCAGAAAACCCGCCATAACGGGAGTAATAATAAAAAGTACATATCTTAACGCATTTTTCATAAGAGATGCAAATTCCGCATTATCTTTTTTTGCAACCGCGCGTGAAAGCGACGGAAAAATTAAGTTTGTTATTGCAAACGTAAACACACCCACAAGTATTATATAAAGTTTGTTTGCGTAATCGAGTGCCGTAACCGCACCGCCGCCCGCCATACCCGAGGCAAGACGTATATTAACCATAGTATTTATTGGCTGAACCCACGTAGATACAATAATGGGCAATGCCAAAACGCAAACCTTTTTTATGCCTTCGTCTTTAAAATTAAGGCGCATTTTATAGCTGTATTTCATTTTAACAAGCGGCGGAATTTGTACAATAACCTGTGCGCTCCAGGCAACAAGCATTGCCACCGCAACACCGTACACGCCCAGCTTGTTTTTTACAAATATAAGGTATAAAAGCAACAGACCGTTAGACACAAGGCTTATAACAGCCGGTATGTAAAACTCGCCGAACGATTGCAATATACCCACAAAGCAATATGCCACACCCGTAAAAATAATTGTGGGAAAAAGTATTTTTACAAGCTGTGACGCAAGCAATATTTTTGCCTCGTCATATCCGCCGGCAATAAGGCGCACAAACTGCCCCGAAAAAAACATTCCCACGGCGGTCATAACAATTGTAATAAGCGCAACAAGATTTATAAAACTGTTTGAAAATTCAATTGCGCGTTTTCGCCCGTCATTTTCAAGATATTCGTTAAAAATGGGAATAAATGCCGACGTTACCGCCGACCCCAACGCAATATCAAAAAACAAAAGCGGTATGCGTGTAGCGGTTGAAAATGCCACCGCCTCGTTTGTGGACGTACCGTAAAGGCTTGCCACAAGAATATCTCTTAACATACCGCATATTTTTGCCGCAAGGGTAGCCGCCACAATAAATGCCGCCGTAACGGCAGTATTTTTTTTATTTGTTTTCATGTTTTAAATGCGCCTTTCGTATAGGCAATGTGTATTAAACCCTATTTTTGCCTAATTAATGGTTTTTAAGTACGATTTTGTAAATTCTTCCAAAATTTCGTCTCGCTCAACTTTGCCTATAAGTATGCGTGCATTGTTGTAGCTTGTAATATAAGTCGGGTCACCGCTTATAAGGTATGCCACAATTTGGTTTATGGGATTATATCCCTTTTCCTTTAATGCCTCGTATACGGTTTTCATAATATGTTCAACTTTTTCGGCATTATCGATTTCCACTTTAATTTTAAGTGTTTCGTTGAAGCTGTTTTGGTTATTACTGTTCATATTATGCACCAACCCTTCCGCACAGCTTATTTTGGCTATGCTTTTATATAAATTATATTTTATCACATATTTTATATTTTTTCAACTCTTTTTAATTTGTTTTCATCCGTTTTTCATTGTATTGAGCGACTTTTCTATTCCGTCGGCAATCGCATACGAAATTTTGTCGAGTTTTGAACTGTCGGCAAGCACTTGTCTGTCACCCGGGTTTGAAATAAACGCAAGCTCCAAAAGCACAGCCGGCATTTGCGTATTTTTTAAAACCACAAGACGCGGACTGTCTACCGTGCCTCGGTTTGTAAGACCCGTTGCCTTAACAAGAGGGGTTAAAATGTTTTTTGCCAAATCAAGGCTTGTAACGCCGTATTTTCCCGTACTTTCGGAGGTATAGCATACTTGTGTTCCCGTTGCCTCGGCTGTTGTAAAGCTGTTTATATGTATACTTACAAACATTGCAGCATTGGCATTGTTTGCAATATCGCACCGCTTTTGCAAATTTTCCATAGTTGTTTCGCCCTCGTACACATCGGCATTACGCGTCATAATAACCGAAATGCCCCTGCTTTTTAATATGTTTTCAACTCTTTTTGATACATCGAGCGTAACGTCCTTTTCCTGCATTACAATATTGCCGCTATCGTCTTTTCCCAAAGCGCCTGTATCTTTTCCGCCGTGACCTGCGTCTATAGCCACAATTAAATTACCGCTCGGTTTATCCGAGGCAGGTTTTTGTGTGTTTGAACCGCTGTCGGATACGGTGGTATCGGGTTTTGATGTATTATTGTCCTGTGAGGGCGTATAGCGCGTTTGTGCCGTGCCAAGTTTAATTATTACACCGTAATCGCTTTTAATTATTTCGTACGGCTGTTTTGTGTAAGTTTCGGCAACAACGCGTGCATAATCGCCGTGCTGTGCCCAGCGCAGCTGCTTTACAAAACCTGATGTTACATTTAAATTTACGTCTTTGCCGTCAATTTTAACACCGTCAAAATCCAATATAAGCCTATACGGCGACTCAGCTGTACTCACACGCGGAGTAAGGCTTGTGTCTGCCGTTATTGTTATAGATTGATACGATTTTTCGTCGCTTGTTTCAACTTTATGTATAACAGGTGTATTTGTTTTTGGGCTTTCAATCATAACGTATCTTTTTTCACCGTTCCAATTTACATTATAACCAAGTTTTTCGGATACAAAACGTATTGGAATAAGCGTTCTGTCGTTTGATATAACGGGTGCGCTGTCAAGAGTGACGCTTTCTCCGTTTACATACGCATTTTTACTGTTTATTTTAAATGTTATATCGGTTGTGCCCGACAGTATTGCTACCTCCGACTCGGCGGCATTCCAATTTACCGCAGCACCAAAGTTTTCAAACACAACACGAGCCGGAACCATAGTTCTGTCGTTTATAATGCAAGGGCTTACATCGCACGCAACCTCATTGCCGTTTATAAAAAGCTTTATTGCATTTTCGGCATATGCGCACATAAAAAGCCCTGTACACAGTATAATTACAAATAAAAATACCGTGCATACTTTTATTGCTTTTTTATTCATAATGTACTCCGCTATGCTTATTTTATCTGTTAAAGAAAATGTTTTCCCGCCATTTCATTTTAACATATTTAAATACGTATGTTTAGTGTTGAAAATAAACTGTAATATAATATTAACAGATTTATCATTCTTTATTATACTCAATATTAAAATGTTCGTATGCTTTTTTGGTTACAACTCTGCCGCGCGGAGTTCTGTTTATAAACCCAAGCTGCAAAAGATACGGCTCGTATACGTCCTCTATTGTACCTGCGTCCTCGCCTGTTGTGGCAGCTAAAGTATCAAGCCCCACAGGTCCCCCGGCAAACGAATTTATCATTGTGGTAATAACGTTTCTGTCTATATTGTCGAGTCCTATTTTATCTACCTCAAGACGTGTAAGCGCCTTATCGGCTATTTCTTTGGATATTACACCGTCCGCCCAAACACAGGCAAAATCGCGCACACGCTTTAAAAACCTGTTTGCAATACGCGGTGTACCGCGTGAGCGTGAGGCAATTTCATATGCGCCGTAATCGTCTATTTTTACATTTAAAATGGCCGCACTGCGTTTTACAATTTGCATAAGCTCATCGCTTGTATACAGTTCAAGTCTTGATATAACGCCAAATCTGTCACGGAGAGGCGATGTCATAGCGCCTGCCTTTGTTGTGGCGCCTATAAGCGTAAAGTGCGGAATATCAAGACGTACCGAACGCGCGCTCGGACCTTTGCCTATAATAATATCATACGCAAAATCCTCCATTGCGGGGTATAAAACCTCCTCAACGCTTCTGCTTAATCGGTGTATTTCGTCTATAAAAAGTACATCGTGTTCGTTTAAATTGGTAAGTATTGCCGCAAGGTCGCCCGGTTTTTCTATTGCGGGGCCCGATGTTATGCGTATATTTACGCCAAGCTCGTTTGCTATAATATTTGCAAGCGTTGTTTTGCCAAGTCCCGGAGGACCGTACAAAAGCACGTGGTCAAGCGCCTCTTTTCTGCCTTTTGCCGCCTCTATGTATATTTGTAAATTTTCTTTTATTTTTGCCTGTCCTACATATTCGTCCAAATGTTTGGGCCTTAATGAGGGTTCGGTTTCCAAATCGTCGCCGAAAGCCTCGCCCGATATTACTCTGTCATTAAATTCCATTTTTTAATCCTCCGCTTTATTTTACATAAGCTTTTTAAGCGCCGATTTTACAATTTGCTCAACTTTGTTTAAAGTGGGGTCAACCTGCGACACGGCACGTTTTGCGTCCTGCGTGGAGTAGCCCAGAGCGCAAAGCGCGGCAACCGCCTCGGTTTTTTCGTCGGCAAAAGATATCTGCTCCAATGTTTCAAATGCGTCGGTATCGGCAGGTATAAAGCTTTCGTTTTTAACCTTGTCTTTAAGTTCAAGGCAAATCCTCTGCGCGGTTTTGGCACCTATGCCCGACGCTTTTTTTATAACCGATGTATCGCCCGACGCAATTGCAAGCGCAATTTTTTCGGTGGGCGCAACCGACAGTACCGCCGCCGCGCCTTTTGCGCCCACTCCCGAGACTGAAATAAGCATTTCAAACAGTTCAAGTTCGTTTTTGGACGAAAAACCGTACAAATCCATAATTCCCTCTTTTATATACATATATGTATACAAAGTAACTTTAGAATTTACCTCTGCCGATACGTCGTTGAGCGTGGTAAGGCTTGTATATATTTTAAAGCCTATACCGCCCACGTCCACTACCGCATAGTTTAAATTTTTTTCGGCAAGTCTGCCGCTTATATAACTAAACATTTTATTTTCTCCGTTTTTCTGTTTTCTTATTTTATTCCCGTAAATTGCGGATTGCGTGGGTTATACGAGTGTGCGTGGCACACCGCAACCGCAAGCGCGTCGGCAATATCATCGGGTTTTGGAACGGCACACAAATTTAAAATTGCCTTTGTCATTTGCTGAACCTGCTTTTTTTCGGCTCGGCCGTAACCTACCACCGCCTGTTTTATTTGAAGCGGCGTGTATTCAAATATAGGTATATTGCAATTTTCGGCCGCTACAAGTATTACACCGCGCGCCTGGCTTACATTAATTGCCGTTTTTGCGTTATTGTTAAAAAACAGTTCCTCTATTGCCATATGCTGCGGTTTAAATTTTTTTATAACTGCGCTTAATTCGTCGTATATTATTTTAAGTCTTTTTTCTATGGGTACACCCGCCTCGGTTGTAATTGCAAAATAGTCTATTACGGTAAATTTATTTCCCGAATATTCAAGTATTCCCACTCCCACAATTGCATAACCGGGGTCAATGCCCAAAATACGTATTTTATTCATTTAGCACTCT